>NZ_NFKD01000057.1:0-30241 GCF_002160215.1 Bacteroides sp. An19
CTGAGTAATGTTTTGATTTGCAACTATAAAATTACTCATTTTCTGCGATATGCGGAAATCCCTGTGCCCCTTTTATATCCCAAGAAGAAGGTTTCTATTAACTTGCGAAACTTGAATAACCATATATATTACTTTTTAGAGGTTTATTTTTATTACAATCGTATTTATTATTAATTTTATAGTGCAAATGTATAGAAATAAAACCATAAAGTATATTATAATATACCTGTAAATCACTATTAGTATATTAATTTATACTTATTATAAATTAAGAATATATGTTTAAAGGACAGATTATAAGCGATTTAATAGATAAAAGAAGAGCCAAAAAAGTAGACGTTTACACGTATGCAGGTATAACAAAAGCTACTTTAGATAATATCATTAAAGGAATAAGTATACCCAATTGTACTACAATCGAAAAGATCGCAGACTTCTTTGACGTGTCAATAGACGAGTTCTTTGAACGAGAAAAGCACCATTTGAATATAGGACATACAGTTAATGGAAACGGAAACAATGTGAGTGGTGATATTCAACTGCATGAATGCCAAAAAGAGATAGAGCATTTAAAGGAATTGCTTAACGAGAAAGAACGCTTGATTCAAGTTTTAATGAAACGATAATGTATAATGGACAAATAATTAAACAATTATTGGTAGAGAAAAATATACAAAACAAGGAACTTTTAAGTTACCTTGGTACGGAAGCTAACTCTTCTCTCAGCCAAATTGTGAACGGGAATCCCACCGTAAAACGTCTGGAGAAAGTAGCCGACTTTTTTGGAGTATCGATGGATGTGTTCTTTGAACGGGAGAAACCTTTTAAGGCTTATCCATCTACTCATGGAGATAATGAACAGCAATACAAAGAAAAAATTGCATTGCTGGAACGTCTACTTGAAGAAAAAGATAAAAGAATATTGCTCTTAGAGCAAATGAATCAGCTAATTAACTCCGGAGAGAATCGGACTAATTCGGGACAAACCAAATAAAATAATAACTTAATTCGGAAACGTAACAGCTTGAATATCAGAATAGGGAAAGAAGGACAAAGTTTCTGTAGAGTTCGAGTCTCTCTTCCCGTGCAGGAAGTAAGAAGCCACAACTGATGACGTTGTGGCTTTTGTTTTTTATAGACTTGACTTGTAAAAAATAAGGCTCTTGTTGTAGTTTGGAAACTGTTTTGAATTTATCGCCCAAGGCACACACGGGAACAAATACATCAAGATGAGAAAAACTTTTTGTAGAAATTCAAAACAGTTTGTTAATATGATGTCCGATTGGGGAGGACAGGAAAGGTTGTTTATACTTTGGACGGTATGCAATTGTGCATTTTAATGGAATACATACTTCCGGTGTCGCTTCTGTTGACAGGGTGTCACGCTGGATTGTAAATCCGTTTCTTCAATTATGCCGGATTATACATCCGGCATGACAAGTAAGCTTTGGTCTTTTCGCAATATAGCTGCATCGCTTGTAAGATTATTAATCTTACAGCGTGAAGATTAATAATCTTTCGGCATGAAGATTAATAATCTTACAAGCAAGATAGCTATGTGGCTTGGATTGTCGGACTAAGCTGATGAGGCTGTCTCAAAATGGTAGTTGAGTATCAGAAAGTAATTTCATCCTGAGTGCCTGTTTCTATTTTGAGACAGTCTCTTCTGATTCGTGTAATTTATTTTTTCGGTTTTTTCTCCCTCTCTGGTCTTAACAAATGGCGGTGGAATTTCATTTCCGCCCGCTGGATATCGTATATCTTTTTAGATGAGAGGAATTTCTTATATTTCCGTACGTATTCCAAGTCCAGCTGGTCAATGGTGATTCGGGTTTGTATTACGTCTTCTACGATACGGTTGTATTCTTCTTCGCTTACGTTGGGTTGTTTTCCTTTTCTTATTTCTTGCCAGGCTTCACGGTTATACTTGCTTTTTTTATCTTGCAGTTCGAAGTAGAGTGGAAAAAACTCTTTGGCTTCTTGTGGAGTGAGTCGGGCGTTTTCGGTAATAAACGCTTCTTGCCGTGCACGGAATTCTTCTTTGCTCAATTTGTTTTTCTGCGCATGCATGTATGTGCAGAAGCAGGTAAGAAGAATCATAATCGAAAATAGTTTCTTCATTGAATTGGTCTTTTAGTTATAGATACCGGCATCGGCATCCGTTAAATATTGGTATAATTCATAATCATCCATCATCGTTTGGTCTACGATTGATTCGATGTATTCATCCGGCATATCGGTAAGGTTGTCTGAGTCATCTGCCGATTGGGTAGTGCCTACAAAGGCACGGACAGTGAACATCAGGCCTACGAACATGGCCGCCATGTAAATCCATGGTTTCACACGGTCCCATAACTTGATTTCAGGAAGTGCTTTGACTTCTTTTTCGGGAAGTCGTTCCATCAGGTTTTCGGTAAAATGCTCGAAATATCCTTCCGGTACGGTGAATGGATTTTGTTTCCCGTATTTCTTTTGTAGTTCAAGGTCGTTTTTTTTCATCGTATCATCCCTCCTTCCTTTGTTTATTAGATTGATAATCCGGTACAAGGTTTAATCGTTTTGGTTTAAAAATTCTTCTATTTTTTTCACGGCATGGTGGTAAGAGGCTTTCAGGGCACCTACGCTGGTTCCTAGAATCTCCGACATATCTTCGTATTTCATTTCCTCGAAGTATTTCAGGTTGAACACGATACGTTGCTTTTCCGGTAAGGTTTGTATGGATTTTTCGAAAAGTAGCTGGGTATGGTCACCATCGAAATAGGGGTCGCTTTCCAACTTGGCAAGTGCTGTTGTTTCGGCTTCATCCAATGAGAGTTGGTTTATGGCACGTTGTTTGTTCAGGAAATTCAGTGATTCATTGATGGCGATGCGGTAAAGCCATGTAGACAGGCGTGCTTCTCCCCGGAAATATTCCAAATTGCTCCATGCCTTGATGAATGTGTTTTGCAAGAGGTCGTTTGTATCATCGTGGGAGAGTACCATACGTCGTATTTGCCAGTACAATGGTTCGCTGTAGTGCCTGACCACTTTCCCGAAAGCTTCCCGTTGCAGCTTTGGGTCTTGTAGCTGGGCAATTATCTCTTCCTCGTTATAGTTATTCATAATGGTGTCTTTGTATATGTTTTTAGATAAAATGAAGTGCCAACGTTTAAATGGGATAAGTTTTTTTAACTTGCCTATAAGTTGATTTGCAGGTTTTCTTGTGCCAATAAGGTTGCAGGGAAAACTTCCTGTGCTTCTTTTAAAAGTTGCTTTTCATCGTCGTACCGTGCCGAAAAATGACCGATGACCAAACGTTTCACTTCTGCATCATGGGCTATTTGGGCAGCCTGACGGGCGGTGGAGTGTTGGGTTTGGCGGGCACGCGTTTCATCGGCATTGACAAATGTGGCTTCATGGAACAGCAGGTCGGCACCGTGTATTTGAGGGATGATAAGGGGATAATAGGCGGTATCCGAGCAATAGGCGTATGTGCGTGGCGGGTCGGAAGGTGTGGTAAGCCATTTGTTGGGAATGGTTTCACCGCTGTCCGTGATAAAATCTTCGCCTTCTTTGATGCGGTTTATCATCCATAAGGGTATGCGGTAGAAGTCAATCATGTCTCGCCGGATGTGGTTTAGGGTAGGTTTTTCGCGGAACAGGAATCCGCATGTAGGCATACGGTGGCATAAAGGAATGGTTTCTACAGATATGGAACGGTCGTCATAAATAACAGCTTGTTCTTTCGGGTTAAAAGGATGGAATATGACCTTGTAGCTCATTCCTTTGCAAAAGAATGCGATTTGTGCTTGAAGTAAGGATATCAGGTCGGGATGACTGTAAATGTGCAGGTCGGCAGTACGTTCCAGCATGCCGAATGTAGAAATCAGTCCAATCAGCCCGAAGCAATGGTCGCCATGCAGATGGGAAATGAAAATATGATTCAACCGGCTGAACTTCAGTCGTGAACGGCGCAATTGTACTTGCGTGCCTTCTCCACAGTCTATCATAAAAAGTTTTTCCCGGATATTGACAATTTGTGAGGTGGCTTGGTGACGCATCGTAGGTAGTGCTGACCCGCATCCTAGAATATGTAATTCGAATTTTTCCATACATATTGTTTGTTCACCACAGAAAGACAGGCAAGTGGTATTGGAAAAACCGGAATGTCTTTGTGTCTTTCTGTGGCGGTAACATCAATCTTTGTTATTTGTATTTTTGCAATAGCCCGTCTGCCACTTCATCTCCCAAGTCTTTGGCTTTTTGTAAGTTGGCCAGGCCTTTATCTTTCTCTTTATTCTGGATTTGTGCATATCCCAGCATACGATAGGCAGGAGCATTTTCGGGATCCATCTTGATGGCACGTGTCAGGGCTTGTATAGCTTCTGCAGCTTGGTTGACTCGAATGTGTATGCCTCCTTTTTCTACCCAATAGGTTACGTTGTTAGGATCAAGTTCAACAGCTTTGTTGATGTCGTTGATAGCTTGCTGATACATACGGCAGTTTAATTCTGCTTGTGAACGGATGAGATGGAATTCGGCAGAAGTTTGTCCCAGCATGGCATCGTAGAAGTCATTATAGTCGGTTACGGCACCCCGATAGTCTTCCATGTCCGATTTGATACGGGCGCGTTCGTACAGGTAGGGGGCTGCATCTTTTCCGTAGGGTTTAGGATAAAAAGCAATGGCGCTGTCCATCAGGGCTATGACTTCTTTTTTGTCGGTTCCTTCTATCAGTTCCTTGGCTTTTGCTGCAGAATAGAAAGTTGCGGCTGAAGCCAGTTTGCTCTTGTTCACCTTGTCGTAAGCAGTATAGGCTTCTGTAAATTTTTGCATGGCAAAATAGATGTCTCCTTGCAATTGGTAATAGATAGGTTCTTGGGTGATGGCTAACGCTTCGTTTATTTCATTGAGGGCATAATCGAATGTCCAGGAAGCATAGGGCTTCTTGTCGCCTATATTCAACTGGTACGAATAGATGAGTTTGGCTATGTTGTAATGTGCTTCGTCTTTTTTCTCGGCCACATCAAGCATTTTTTTCAAGTCTTCAACAGCCAGGGCATAATGAGTATCATCGCCGATATTGATGTAATAAGTAGCACGGCGCAGGTAGCCTTCCATATTATTGGGATATTGGCTGATAAAGTCGTTCAGCAAATCGAAGTATTGGTTGGAGGCATATACGCCGGATGCCATATACAGATAGACCAAAGCCTGCGATTCGTCTTCGGGAAGTCCTTTTTTTATCCCGATGGAGTTGAGGGCAAGGTCATTGACAGAGAGAGCGTTGATAGTTAAGTCGGTCAGATAGCGGATGCCAATGGCAAAACTTTCTTTGCTTTCAGGGTCGTTGTTTTTTTGTATCATGCCTACTACTTGTCCTGCTGCATTCATAATGGGGCAGCTTACGGTTTTTTCTGTAGTCTGCATGGTAAGGGTGTAGTAGTATTGTTGTTCGCCAATGGTATCTACTTTGGCTATAGTGCCTGTTTGTCCTTTTGATGATTTTTGGGTAGAATAGGGAACCAGATACACGGTTTCGCCAGTCGATGAAGGCAATGTGGCTGGTTGCAAAGCCTCGGCTTTCTTGTCAAAATCGGTTTTGAATTTCACTACATCATACATATCGTTTGCCCCCATCATGTATTTCACGGGCAGCTCTTTACCGTTTGCGGTGATGATTATGGCACGTTCGGCGCCTTTGAAGAGGCTATAATCGGAAACTCCTGTACCTTGTTCATCGATATAAAATCCGTTTCCGGTGCTCAAAATTTGGCCGTCTTTGGTATAAGTCACGATGGAGAAAACGGCTTTTCTGGCATTTTCTGCCCATTTAGGCAATTCTTGTGCCAACAGGACAGAGAATGGCATAACGAATACAAATAAAATAGCTATAGTTTTTTTCATGTGTGTAAACGGTATATAAAGGTTATTGTTTTTCATTTTCGGCAAATCCGCGCTGTTCTATGGCTTTGTAGATAAGGATGCCTGCAGCTACCGATACATTTAGCGATTCAATGTTTCCGAAGAGTGGAATTTTTACCCATTCGTCACACAAGGCCAGGTTTTCGTAAGAGACTCCTTTATCTTCGGCCCCCATAATGATGCAGGTAGGTGAATGGAAGTCGGCTTTGGTATAATCATAATCTCCTTTTTCGGTAGCTGCTATAATCTTGAATCCACTGTCTTTCAGAAAACGGATGGTTTGTGTCAGGTTGTTTTCGCGGCATACTGGAAGGGTGAGCAGGGCACCAGCCGAAGTCTTTACGGCATCAGCATTTACGCTGACACTGTTTTTGGCGGGTATGATGATAGCGTCTATGCCTGCACACTCGCAAGTACGGGCAATGGCGCCGAAGTTACGCACATCGGTTACGCCATCCAACATGATGAACAATGGTGTTTTTCCTTGTTCGAAAAGATACGGTACAAGGTCTTCTGTGCGCTGGTATGCAACAGGCGAGATGAATGCTACCACTCCCTGATGATTTTTCCGGGTAATGCGGTTGATGCGTTCCACAGGTACGCGTTGTACTGGGATATCTGTTTGCTTCAGTATGGCAAACAATTCTTTTGCCACTTCACCTTGCATGTCTTTTTTTATCAATACTTTATCAATCTCTTTTCCGGCTTGTATGGCTTCGATGACCGCCCGTACGCCGAATATCATTTCATTTTTTTCTATCATAAAATCAATGTTTTATTAGTTATTGGTTTTCCAGTAAGGCACGTGCATTGTTTAATGCGGCTTCTGTCAGTACACTTCCACTCAGCATGTGTGCGATTTCTTTGACCCGTTCTTCCGGTGTAAGCCGGTGTATGTAACTGTTGGTGCCTGTTTCTGTATCTTTTTTATATACTTTATAGTGTGTTGTGCCTCGTGCCGCAATTTGAGGCAGGTGAGTAATGCTGATTACCTGCCGGTTCTGGCGTCCCATATCGCGCATGATAAGTGCCATTTTTTCAGCTATCGAGCCTGATACGCCTGTATCTATTTCGTCGAAAATGATAGTAGGCAGCTTTACAGCTCCGGCTATCATTGCTTTGAGCGAAAGCATGACACGGGCTATTTCTCCTCCCGAAGCTACCGAAGCAACGTTTTGCAATGCCCCGTTTTTGTTGGCAGAGAAGAGGAACGTTACGTTGTCCAGTCCATTAAGGTCGGGCTCTTTACGCGAAGTCAGCTCTACGGCAAAACGTACGTTGGGCATACCCAGTGGTATTAAGAGTTTTTTCATCTGTTCTTCGATATGATGTGCCGACTTTGTACGGAGATTGGTCAGCTGGCGGGCTTGTTCCAATACCTTATTATATAAGGCCTCTTTCTGTTGGTTGAGTTCAGCTATTCGTTCGTCGAACGATGAAATGTCATTCAGTTGATGGCGGTAATTTTCTGCAAGTTCCAACAAGGCTTCGATAGTCGTTACCCGATGTTTTTGCTGAAGATTGTATATCAGGTTCAGCCGTTCGTTTACATAATCCAGCCGTTCGGGGTTGAATTCTGTTTCTGCTTCTGCTACCGAGAGATCGTGTGCGATGTCTTTCAGTTCGATGTAGCAGCTTCTCAGACGTTCTACCCATTCGGATGCCGAAGGATATACATTGGAAATGTTTTGTAATGCCTGTTGGCAGTCTTTGGTCTGTGAGAGGATACCATTTGCTTCGGTACCGTCTATCAGCTGTTGGGCTTTGTAAAGGTTTGCTTTGATTTCTTCGGTGTGGCTTAAGGTTTCGGCCTCCTGCTCCAGTTCTGTTTGTTCGCCAGAATGGAGGCTGGCTTCTTCCAGTTGTTCCAGCTGAAAACGCAGATAGTCTTCGTCTTGCCTGCTTTTTTCTGCTTGTATAATCAGTTCCTCCAGTGTGTTGCTTATATCTTTATAGTGCCGGTAGACCTGTTTGTATGCTTCCAGTTGTTTTTCATCTTGTGCCAGAATATCCAGGATATTCAGTTGGAATCCTTCTTTATTGAGCAGCAGGTTCTGGTGTTGGCTATGGACGTCTATCAGTTTTTCACCCAAAGCTTTCATCTGGTTCAGTGAGGCTGGAGAGTCGTTGATGAATGCCCGGCTTTTTCCGCTGGCATATACTTCACGTCTGAGGATACATTCTTCAGGGTCATATTCCAAGTCGAGTTCTTGAAAAAATGCTTCCAGTCCGTATGAAGCAATGCAGAAGCGTGCTTCCACAATGCATTTGGAAGTTCCGTTTTTGATGGCTTTCACATCGGCACGTTGGCCCAACAGCAGTCCGATAGCCCCAAGGATGATGGATTTTCCTGCTCCGGTTTCACCGGTGATAACCGAAAAACCTGGTGTGAAATCAATATCCAGCTTGTCGATCAACGCATAATTCTGTATGTGAATAGACTGTAACATAATGTAGTCTTCGGGTTTGTCTGTAAGAATTATAAGATTGCACTTAATTTGTCGATAATGTCGCTTGCCACTTCGTGTTTGTCTTTCAGTGGATAGGGGGTGATTCCCGATTCGTCGAGAATGGTTATCTTGTTGGTGTCACATCTGAATCCGGCTCCGGCATCATTCAGCGAGTTCAGTACGATAAAGTCGAAATTTTTCCGTTTCCGTTTTTCTTGGGCGTGTATCTGTTCGTCATACGTTTCCAAAGCAAATCCTACCAGTCGTTGGTCCGGACGTTTTATCTTTCCTAAAGCAGCGGCAATGTCTTGGGTAGGTTTCAGACGGACAATCAGGTCCTCTCCTTCGCGCTTGATTTTGTTGGAGGCTACAGTTTCGGGGGTGAAGTCTGCTACCGCTGCACACAAGATACCTGCATTGGCTTGTGGATAAATACGGATAGCAGCTTGATACATTTGCTCGGCACTTTCCACATCAATGCGCCGGATAGCAGGATGCTGTACCTGGAGAGCGACTGGTCCGCTGATGAGGGTAACATCTGCACCCCGTCTGGCACATGCTTCAGCCAGTGCGTATCCCATTTTCCCTGAAGAATAGTTTCCGATGAACCGTACTGGGTCTATCTTTTCATACGTAGGGCCTGCTGTTATCAGGATGTGTTTGCCTTTCAAGTCTTCGGCCCGGGCAAAAAATGTTTCCAGTACTTCTACTATCTTTTCGGGTTCTTTCATACGTCCTTTGCCTACAAGGTGGCTTGCCAGCTCGCCCGAAGCGGGTTCGATAATGTGGTTTCCATACGAACGCAGGATGTCGAGGTTGTGGCGGGTAGACGGGTGAGCGAACATATCAAGGTCCATAGCCGGAGCGATGAATACCGGAGCTTTCATTGACAAATAAGTGGTGACCAGCATATTGTCAGCTATCCCGTGTGCCATTTTTCCGATGGTGGAAGCCGTGGCAGGTGCAATGAGCATTGCATCAGCCCATAGCCCAAGGTCAACATGACTATGCCATGTCCCGTCGCGTTGTGCGAAGAACTCGCTGATGACCGGTTTGCTGGTCAGTGCCGAGAGTGTGATGGGAGTGATAAATTCTTTTCCTGCGGGAGTGATGACAATCTGCACTTCTGCTCCTTTTTTTATCAATGCACGGGTCAGTACTGCCGCTTTATAAGCAGCAATGCTTCCCGTTATGCCTAATACAATTTTTTTGCCTTTCATATTTTTAAGTAGACTAGATGTTAGGTACCGGTTGGCCAGATTTTATAATAAGATAAAATAATCTGGCATCTGGTGTCTAAAACCTGATACTTGAATATTATTTTACCAGTCCGCTTTCGCGCAATTTGATTTTTGTCAATACATTTTTGGTGTTCAGCGTGAAATCGCCATTCATCATCCAGCCGAAATAACCGGGATCGCGTTTCAGGACATCTGATACAGGCATTCCTTTGTATTTACCGAAGTTGAATACTTCCACTCCTTTATCATCGTACACGATGCGTCCCGCAAAGTCTACGTTTTTGCTGTATGTAGAGTATTCAGAAAGAAACGCAACATCGTTCTGTAATACTTCCGGATAGCGATCCAACTGTGCCTTCAGCACTTCATAGGTAGCACGTGTGTCGGCTTCGGCGGTGTGTGCATCCTCCAGGTTTTTGCCGCAATAGAATTTATAGGCAGCCGAGAGTGTGCGTTGTTCCAGTTTGTGGTAGATGACCTGCACGTCAATGAATTTCCGCCGGCTCAGGTCGATATCGATGCCTGCACGCAAGAACTCTTCTACCAGTACCGGTACATCGAATCGGTTTGAGTTGAATCCGGCTATATCGGCACCTTCGATAGACCGGGCCAGTTCTTTGGCTATCTGTTTGAAGGTAGGACAGTCTGCTACATCCTCATCGTGGATGCCATGGATGGCAGTCGATGCTTCGGGAATGTGCATTTCAGGGTTGATGCGCATCGTTTTACTTTCTTCGTTGCCGTTGGGATATACTTTTAGGTAGCATATTTCCACGATACGGTCGGTATTAATATTGGTTCCGGTTGTTTCCAAGTCGAAAAACACTATCGGATTCTTCAGGTTCAGTTTCATTCGGATTCTTTTATGAATTGTCTATATCATGTGGCTTAAGAGTTAAAAACAATTGGATGTCTATGCTTTATTATGCTGATGTCATAAACGGGACTATTGGTTTTTAACTCTTGTTATCGCTTAGTCATTCAGCATCATCGGCATCAACAACATCAGCAGGTCTTCGTTTTCACTTTGTTCTTCGGGTACAATTACTCCCGCGCGTGAAGGGTCTGCAAGTTCTATCACTACGTTGGTCGAAGGTATGTTGTTCAGGATATCAATCAGGAATGATGATTTGAATCCGATACTCATGTCATTTCCCTCGTACTGGCACATCAAGGTCTCTTCGGCAGAGGTCGAAAAATCAATGTCTTGTGCCGAGATTTTCATCTGGTTGGTCGAGAGGTTGAGCTTGATGAGGCTACTGGCTTGTGACGAGAATACAGATACACGGCGCAAAGCACTGATAAGCGAGGTACGGTCGATGACGGCCTTGTGCGGATTGTTTTGTGGGATAACCGAATTGTAATTGGGGTAGCGTCCTTCTATCAGCCGGCATACCATCTGGTAATTTTCCAGGATGAATGTTGCGTTGCGGTCGTCGAAACCTATCTGGACATCACCCTGTTCTTTCGTTAGCAGGTTTTTGAGCAGATTGGCAGGTTTCTTGGGCAGGATAAAAGCTGCTTTTTCCGAACCGTGTGCCTCATAGGTCTTGTTGCGTACCAGCTTATGTCCGTCGGAAGCAACCAGTGTGATATCCTCGGATGTGATGTCGAAATAGATACCGTTCATTACCGGGCGCAATTCATCATCAGCAGTGGCAAAGATACAGCGGTTTACTCCGTCCAGCAGGACGTTGGCAGGAATCGTGAGTTGTACAGCATTGTTTCCCAATGCTTGCGGTTTCGGATACTCATCGGCATTCTGTCCCATCAGACTGTACTTCCCGTTTTGGTATTGCACCGTTATTTCCAGATTTTCAGGGTTGATGGCAAACGAGAGCGGCTGTTCAGGAATTTCCTTCAATGCTTCCAATAGTGTACGCGATGATACGGCAAAGCGTCCGTCTCCGTCAAATTCATTCACTTCAATCGAGGTAGAAAGTGTGGTTTCATTATCTGATGCGGTCATCGACAGTGTCCCGTCGTGCAACTCGAGCAAAAAGCAGTCCAGAATTGGCAATGAGTTTTTCGAATTGATAACACGGCTGATAGCCTGCAAATGGCTGAATAAGCTTGTACTTGAAACAATAAATTTCATATTTGTATGTTTTATCCTTATTTTTATTTTATCAGCCAAAGTTACGAAAAGATTGTAGATGCATCGCAAAAAGTATCTAAAAAATTAGTTTACTTGTGTAGAAAAACGTATTTTCGTAGCCAAATTTAAAAATGAAAATATGGAATTAGCAGGAAAAGTAATTGCCGTTCTCGAACCGAAGAGCGGTACTTCCAGAAATGGAAACGAATGGATGGTACAGGAGTATGTCATTGAAACACACGACCAATATCCCCGCCGGATGTGTTTTGACGTGTTTGGTGCCGACAAGATACAGCAGTTTGCTATTAAGATAGGTGAAGAACTGAACGTTTCGTTCGACATTGATGCACGCGAATGGCAAGGACGTTGGTTTAACAGTATCCGTGCATGGAAAGTGGAACGTGTAAGTGCACCACAACCTATGCAACCCGAAGCTCCATTCCCGCCGATAGGTGCTGCTCCGGCTGCTCCTGTAGACTTTTCGGCAGGTGATGAAAAAGATGATTTGCCTTTTTAATGCTGCATACAGAGTCAGGAATGAGATAGAGTTATAGGGAGTTAAAGGCTAATGCCTTGTATGTCTGTTTTATAAGGCATTGGCTTTCGACTCCCTGACAAAGCCGTAATTCTTGCGACACATGAATGTTTTTCACTTCTGGCCGCATCCTTTTTAGAAGTTTGCCGGGTATGCCAGCAGCTGGTAAGCAAGTGCTTTTGCCATACGGTAGTGTCCGTTAGCGTTCGGGTGCAGGCGGTCGGTCTGTGCATCGTGGAAGTATGGAGCATGTTCGTCCAGCAAAGGATACAGCCCGCTGATGCTGTTCAGGTCGATAACGGGTACTGCCCATACGTTGGCAGCTTCTTTTACAACGTTCACATATTCGTCTACATACAATCCCAGTTTGTTGGGAAATGATTCTTCGGGTTGGATGTTTTCCTTGCTGAATCTTGCTTGGGCACGGTGGATGGGGGTCAGCAGGATAATTTGTTTCATTGGGAAATTTTTCTTCAGGTATAGCATTGCTTCGTTGATTCTTCCGCGGAACGTGTGCGGGTTGGGTGCTGCATGTCGTTTCTTGCGCACTTCTTTTGTTCCGCCTTTTACGGTTGTTTCTTCGTAAGTATATGTATACCATTCTCCTAAAGGTATGCCGGCGTTGTAGTCGTTTGTGCCGCAAAATACGATGATGGCATCCACGTCATCACCGGCTTCCGCCTTCAGCCGTTCGGCTTGTTTCAGAATACCGTTCCATTGGTTGCCGTTGATGCCATATACCAGCGGTGTAAGTCCCAGCATTTCGGCAAGGTATTGCCAGTAGTTCTTGGTAGTTCCTACGTGTTTCTTGTCGGTAATGGAATCGCCTAAAAAAGCCACTTTTTTCCCTTTCCATTGGTTCTCGCTTACCGTGGTTATGGTGTCAGATACGGTGCTTTGTTGCCATAAGGATGCAGGGCATGGCAGAGCCTGCGATGAAAGCAATAGTGCGGCTAAGGTATAAGAGGTTATTTTATCGGTCATCGGTGTTGTCGTTTTTTTGAGTGTTATGTCTGGTTGCAAAGATAATTCCTTTCTTTCAGCTGGCAATGGATTCGGAAAAAGTGTTCGCAGAAAAATGCAGATATCTTCATGGGCGATTTCAGTTAACTGCTACAGCTCATGAAGATATCTGAAACGGCAAAGTAATATATCTTCGTTTTTGAACGTAATTGTATGGGCGGATTGCGGCACCCGTAAAAAGAATAAGTCTATCGTTTTTGCAGGTGTTTTTCCATGTTTTCATTTGTGGGTTCCGCCGAAAATCTGTACATTTGTTCCCTGAACTAGGATTAATCTGTACGCAATGGGAAAAGGAAAACTAGCGAAATTTGCAGACATGGCGGAATACCCGCATGTATTCGAATATCCGTATTCACAGGTGGCGGATACGCCTTGTGAGATGAAAGGAAACTGGAACCGTGATTTTTTTAAGAACGAACATCCGATCGTGCTGGAGTTGGGTTGTGGAAGAGGAGAATATACCGTAGGGCTGGCACGCCGGTATACCGACAAGAATTTCATCGGGGTCGATATCAAAGGAGCACGTATGTGGACGGGAGCGAAAGAGGCTTTTGATGAAGGATTGAAGAATGTAGCCTTCTTGCGCACGAATATTGAAATTATCGACCGATTCTTTGCTCCGGGTGAAGTGAGCGAGATTTGGCTGACTTTCTCTGATCCGCAGATGAAAAAGGTGACCAAGCGGCTTACTTCGACGTATTTCATGGAGCGTTACCGCAAGTTTCTTGTGCCTGACGGGCTGGTGCACCTGAAGACGGACAGCAATTTCATGTTCACCTATACGAAATATATGGTTGAAGTCAATCATTTTCCCGTTGAGTTCGTCACGGATGATTTATATCATTCGGGGTTGGACGATGATATCCTGCGCATCCGTACCTATTACGAACAGCAATGGCTGGATCGTGGGTTGAGCATTAAGTATATCCGCTTTCGTCTTTCCCAAACGGGTGAACTACAGGAGCCGGATGTGGAAATCGAACTGGACGATTACCGCAGCTATAACCGTAGCAAGCGGAGCGGACTGCAAACAAGCAAATAATACTCATTTACAATTTGTCAATTTACGATTTACTATTTATTGTTAGCCATGAATCATAAACCGTAAAATGTCAAATCGTAAATTGTAAATAGTCAAATCGTAAATTTCATTTATATGACATTGTATCCGAAATTGATTTTAGACGCGCTGGCAACGGTGCGTTATCCTGGCAACGGGAAAAATATTGTCGAAGCAGAAATGGTGGCGGACAATATGCGTATCGACGGGATGAAGGTCAGTTTCTCGCTTGTCTTCGAGAAACCGACCGACCCTTTTATGAAATCAGTAGTGAAGTCGGCAGAAACGGCTATTCATACTTATGTGTCGAAAGACGTGGAAGTGACAATCACGACCGAAAGCCGTCAGGCGGCACGCCCTGAACCGGGCAAGATGCTTCCGCAGGTGAAGAATGTCATCGCCGTGTCATCGGGAAAAGGCGGCGTGGGTAAGTCTACCATTGCTGCCAACCTGGCTGTGGCACTTTCGAAGCTGGGATATAAGGTAGGATTGCTGGATGCTGATATCTTTGGTCCTTCTGTTCCTAAGATGTTCCAGGTGGAAGATGCACGTCCGTATGCCGAAACTATTGGAGGGCGGGACTTGATAGTTCCGATTGAGAAATACGGCATCAAGCTCTTGTCTATCGGTTTTTTTGTTGATCCTGATCAACCTACGCTTTGGCGCGGCGGCATGGCAAGCAATGCTTTGAAACAGCTGGTGGGCGATGCCGACTGGGGAGATTTGGATTATTTCGTCCTTGACACGCCTCCGGGCACGAGCGACATCCATCTGACGTTGTTGCAGACTCTTGCCATCACAGGAGCGGTTATCGTCAGCACTCCGCAGGAAGTGGCTCTTGCCGATGCCCGCAAAGGTATCAATATGTATATGAACGATAAGGTGAACGTGCCTATTTTGGGGTTGGTAGAAAATATGTCATGGTTCACCCCTGCCGAGTTGCCCGAAAACAAGTATTACCTTTTCGGCAAGGAGGGCACACGAAGACTGGCAGAAGAACTTCATGTGCCTCTCTTGGGGCAGATACCTATTGTGCAGAGTATTTGCGAGCACGGTGATGAGGGAACTCCCGTAGCTCTTGACGATGATTCGGTGACGGGGCAGGCTTTTCTGGAACTGGCACGTAACGTGGTTGCACAGACAGAGAAACGCAATGCCGAGCTGGCTCCCACCGAGATTGTGAAGACGTATAAATAATGTGCAAATGTGACAATGTGCAAATGTGGTAATGTGCAAATGTGACAATGTGCAAATGTGGTAATGTGCAAATGTGGTAATTTGCCAATGAATAGTTTGTTAATGTGTGAATGAATTATCACATTGCCGCATTATCACATTATCACATTGCCACATTATCACATTATCACATTGCCACATTATCACATTAAAATAAGGAGGAAAGCTTTATGAGAAAGAATTTTGGAGCAAAGCCGTGGACGTATCCACAGCCTGTATTTATCGTTGCTACTTACGATGGAGAAGGAAACCCCGACGCGATGAATGCCGCTTGGGGAGGCATCGATTACGACGATCAAATCAACCTGTGTCTGAGTGCAGGGCATAAGACCGTAAAGAACTTGCTAGAGACAAAAGCATTCACCGTAAGTATGGCGACAGCAGACCAGCTGACGGCTTGCGATTATGTAGGCATCGTTTCGGCAAACGATGTGCCCGACAAGTTTTTCCGTGCGGGATTCCATGCCGTAAAGTCGGAGTTTGTCAACGCCCCGCTCATCGAAGAATTGCCGATGGCAGTGGAGTGCGAGCTTGTTTCTTACGACCCGGAAATGTGCCATCTGGTAGGTCGGATTGTGAATGTATCTGCCGACGAGCGCATTTTGGACGAGAAGGGCAAGATAGACCCTGCTAAATTGCGCCCGATTTCGTTCGACCCCGTACACAATGCCTATCTGGAAGTAGGCGGGCATGTGGGCAGTGCGTTCAAGGACGGTATAGCATTGAAAAAATGATGATGTGCACCAAAGACAAGATACGCACGGCGGAAGATATGGAACGGCAGGTATTGGCTTTGGGCTTCCTGCCGTTTTTCCGATGCGGCATTCCCGGTTTCTCCATCGAAGAACGGACGGCAACTGAATATTGGTTCTCGGACGAAGAAGAAGGTCCGTGGGAATGGAAAGGCCCCGTCATCCGCGAGGGACATTGCGCCTATGGCAAGCTGTACAATAAGAAAGCGGGTTATGTCAGTCTGGAATGGCTTCCTCATCTGATGAACTGGCGGCGTTCACGCCGTTATGCGAAAGACGAAGATACTGCTGCACTTGATGATGTGGTGCTTCAGGCTATTTGGGGAGAAGGCAGTGTGACGGTGAAAGAGTTACGCTGCTTACTCGGTTTTGTCAAGAGGCGTGGGCGTCGATGCGAGACAGATCTGGTGGATGCAATGCAGAGTGATGGCAAGATTTCGCTTGAACCTATACTGACACGGTTGATGATGGGGATGCATGTTGTTATTTCCGATTTTGAATACAATATTGATCGTCACGGTCGTCCTTATGGTTGGGGAGTTGCCCGTTATACTTCTCCTGAAGTGCTTTATGGCAGGCAGGATGCCGGATGCACACCCGAAGAGTCGTATCGGCAGATATATGGACATCTTCGTAGTTTGCTGCCTGGCGCTTCTGAAAAAAAATTGCAAGAACTGATAGGTTGATAGCTTCTAGAGCATTTTTCAACGTTTTTCCGGTTGATTTTATCCGTCAAGATATTACGGTTGGAAGAGGCACACAGAACGAAGAAGTTTGTCTCTGTGTGTCTCTGTATGTGGGTATTAATGCTGCTTCCAGTATGCTTCCAGTGCATCAGCTTCGGCAGGAGTGATTTGAATTACAGTGCCGTGCTTGGGTGAGATGAAGTTAACGGCTTTCATTGCTCCTTCGTTGAAATGCCCCAGGTTGGTGAAATGTTTGAAATCGCTGGTTTCGCAGAACCCGAAGTTGTGTGGTTGGATGCTGAAGATGTCGTACATCACTACCCATTTATCTTCACCGATACGTTTCCATACGTTCGGTGCTTCACATGCTCCCGGTTCAAAGTCTATCCATTTATCTATGTAGCGGTAGGGACCGGTTACGTTTCCGTTATTGCTGATAGCCATGCGGATTCCTCCGGGATTTTCTTGGGCTACATACATCATGCAGGCACGTCCGTCGGGCAATAGGGATATGTCGGCATCCAGTATTTGGATTTTGGGGTCAGGATATTCGAAGAGTTGTTTGGGTTCACTGGTGAGCTGGGTGAAATCATTGTCGGTATAGGCGTAATAAAGTGTACTCCTTCCGTTGCCGTGACGCATCGTGAAATAAATCATCATTTTACCTGCCTGAGGGTCATAGATGGTTTCGGGTGCCCAGGCACATCCGATATCGCCGAATTTATCGGGGTAAGCTTTGTCTACCCGTATGTTGCTGTGAGTCCAGTGGATAAGGTCGTGCGATTTCATCAGTACCAGTCCGCGGTTATTCCCCCATCCGTACTGTTTTCCGTCCCGTTCCCATTCGGTTTCGCGTATGCCTTCCCGTTGGGCAAAGATATGCAAGTCGGTCATGGCAAGATAAAAAGCACCGTCTGGTCCGCGATAGATATGTGGGTCGCGTATGCCTCGTTGTTCGGCGATGGTATCTCCGCTGATGATTGGTTGTCCATCGTTGACCGCAGTAAATGTATAGCCGTCGCGGCTCGTAGCCATGAACAGGCTATGTGTCGGGTCGCTGAAAAATACAAATAGATACGCTCCCATGTTTTGCTCTGAGGTGCACAGGCGTCGTCCCAGCTTGAGTTTGTCACCCGATAAATCCACTTCGAATAACTGAGGAATGCGTATGTATCTTCCATTGTCGTTGTTGTGGCTATGTACAGACATCAGCCAGCGTCCGTTGAAGTCTTTAAACAGCATGCCATGTCCATAGTTTGGAGGTGTAATCGGTTCGGTTTCTTGTATCCACGGGCCTTCCAGGGTTCCGCTTTCCGAGTAGGCTACTCCTTGGGTATATACGTCTTCTATCCAGCTTGTCCATAGCATTCCCAGTCTTCCGGTTCCGGTGCGGAAGAGCCATGGTCCGTCTGTCACACGATTGGGCTTGTCTGTTCCTGTCTCGCGGCTCCAGGGTGAATCGCTTGCACGGAACAGCACTTCGCTTTTACCCGTTGTTCCGCTGAGGTCTGTCTTGAGTGCTATTTTCTCGATTGTGCCGTTCCAGTTCTGGAGCCATTCGCCGCAATATATCATGTAAGGCTTTCCGTCGGTATCTTCCCATAGTGTACCGTCTAGTGTGGGGACATTAGCGGGGAGGTAGACTTTATCTTTCATTGGGCGGTAAGGTCCTTCTGGACGGTCGCTTTCCAGTACGTGGCAGGCGCGTCGGGGAATGTCGTTTCCCCGGTAGTTCCCGATAAGAATGGAGTCGTTGGTAAAAGTTGCGAAATAATAATACTTTCCTTTGTATTTATGGAGTTCGGCTGCCCATATTTGTGGCTTGTGCCCCATCCATGAGTCTGGATCTGTTTCGGCTACGATGTAAGGTCCGTCCCATCGGTCAAGGTCTTTGCTTTTCCATAATAATCCTCCTGTTCCGGTCATGTAATAGGTGCGGGTTTCATCATCGGCCAGAATGCAAGGATCGCTGAGCCGGATGGAATCACGTGGGATTGCAGTACGGAATGTGGGGTGTTTTTTGTTTTGTGCCATAGAGGCGGTGCATGCCATTACGGCAAGCAGCAGGGTAAGTGCATATCGGGTGAGTTTCATAGTCTTTGTTTTGATTGAATGAAGATGAGTGTTGTCATAAAGACGCAAAGGTGAGGTATCCTCTGTATCCTTTGCGTCTTTGCGTTTGGCTTGAATAGCCATTTATCTGATGTTGCCCACCTTAATCAGGTATTCGGCAATCTGTACGGCGTTTAGTGCTGCTCCTTTCTTTATCTGGTCGCCTACAATCCAGAAGGTCAGTCCGTTTTCGTCACTTAAATCTTTGCGGATACGTCCTACGTAGACAGGGTCTTTGCCGGCAAGGAACAACGGCATCGGATATTCTTTCTTTTCCGGATTGTCCATCAGTACCAGTCCTTCTCCTTCGGCGAATGCTTTGCGGGCTTCTTCTACCGACACGGGGCGTTCTGTTTCTATCCAGATGCTTTCCGAGTGCGAACGAAGTGCCGGAACGCGTACGCATGTAGCGCTTACCTTTACATCGGAGTGCATGATTTTACGCGTCTCGTTGTACATTTTCATTTCTTCTTTCGTATATCCGTTATCGGTAAAGACATCGATTTGCGGAATCAGGTTGAAAGCGAGCTGGTAGGCGAATTTCTCTACTTTCACCGGCTCATTGTTTAATACTTGACGGTATTGTTCGTAAAGTTCGTCCATGGCGGCTGCTCCCGCACCGCTGGCAGCCTGGTATGTAGAAACGTGTACCCGCTTGATATGGGTCAGGTTTTCGATGGCTTTTAGTGCCACAACCATCTGTATGGTGGTACAGTTGGGGTTGGCGATGATGCCTCGCGGGCGGTTCAATGCGTCTTGGGCATTGACTTCGGGTACTACCAGCGGAATGTCTGCATCCATGCGGAATGCACTTGAATTGTCAATCATCACTGCTCCGTATCGGGTAATGGTATCTGCGAACTCTTTGGAAGTTCCTGCTCCTGCAGAAGTGAAAGCAATGTCAACTCCTTTGAAATCATCATTGTGTTGCAGCAGTTTCACTTCGATTTCTTTTCCGCGGAAGGTGTATTTTCGCCCGGCACTGCGCTGGGAACCGAACAACAACAGTTCGTCTATTGGAAAATTTCTTTCATCGAGCACACGCAGGAACTCTTGTCCTACGGCTCCGCTTGCACCAACAATTGCTACTTTCATGTTTTTGTAATTCTGTTAAGTTAATACTTTTTCTGACTATATCTTGTTATTTTTAATCGGACTGTATCGTTTATGACGATTTCGACTGCAAAAATAAAACATTCTGTCCGATTAATATGGAAACTCGGAAGTTTTTTTCTACTTTTGTTCGATGAATGCAAAATGACGATACCGGTTTATGAAAGAATTGCTTGATTTTTTTGGTCTTGATATCCATTTTCCGATTACCGATCCTACGTGGATTTTTTTTCTTGTACTGGTGATTATTCTTTTTGCTCCTATTATTTTGGAGCGGTTGCGTATACCACACATCATCGGGATGATATTGGCTGGAGTAGTAATCGGCGAACATGGGTTTAACATCCTGGCCCGTGACAGCAGTTTCGAATTGTTTGGCAAAGTGGGGCTGTATTATATAATGTTCCTTGCCGGATTGGAAATGAATATGGAGGATTTCAAAAGTATCCGTGCCAAGGCGATGGTATTGGGCTTGCTGGCATTCATCTTTCCGCTGGGTATCGGATTCTGGACCAATATTCATATATTGGATTATGGTGTTGTTACTTCTGTCTTGCTTGCCAGTATGTATGCATCACATACCCTTATCGCATATCCTATTGTAATCCGTTATGGCATCAACCGTCAGCGGGCGGTGGGTATTGCTGTAGGTGGTACGGCTGTGACCGATACGTTGACTTTGCTGGTGCTGGCAGTTATTGGTGGTCTGTATAAAGGCGAATCGTCGGATATGTTCTGGGTATGGTTGGTCTTAAAAGTGATTATACTTGGCTCTGTCATTATGTATACTTTCCCGCCCATAGCCCGTTGGTTTTTCCGGCGGTATAGTGATAATGTGGTGCAATACATTTTTGTGATGGCGATGGTTTTCCTTGGTGCCGGATTGATGGAGGTAGTCGGTATGGAGGGAATTCTGGGAGCCTTTCTTGCCGGATTGGTGTTGAACCGGCTTATTCCGCACGTGTCACCGCTGATGAACCATCTGGAGTTTGTGGGCAATGCCTTGTTTATCCCTTATTTCCTGATAGGTGTGGGGATGCTTATCAATGTCAACGTTCTGTTCGGGCATATCGATTCGATAAAGGTAGCGGGCGTTATGATAGTGGTTGCCTTGGTGGGAAAATGGATTGCTTCGTGGCTTACCCAGAAGATTTACCGGATGCGTGCTGTCGAACGGGAATTGATGTTCGGTTTGAGCAATGCACAGGCCGCTGCTACACTGGCTGCGGTATTGGTAGGTTATGATATCATTCTGCCTTCAGGCGAACGTTTGCTGAACGAAGATGTGCTGAACGGTACGATTTTGCTGATTTTGGTGACATGCATTGTCAGTTCTTTTATAACCGAACATGCAGCCAAGCGGATTGCGACGAGTGATGATATTGGAGTGAACGAGGAAAAGGAGCAGGAAAAAGAACGTTTCTTGGTTCCCATCGCCAACCCCGAAACCTTGGAAGGACTGATGAGCCTGGCATTGGTGTTGCGCGATGAGAAGATAAACGATAATCTGGTAGCACTGAGTGTTATCAATGACAGTAATGATTCGGTAAAGCAGGAAATGCGCAGTAAACGTAATTTGGAAAAAGCTGCGCAGATTGCTGCATCTACCAATGTACAGTTGAAGACGGTCAGCCGTTTTGATTTGAACATTACAACCGGTATCTTGCATACAGCCAAGGAATACGAGGCTACGGGCATCATCGTGGGGCTACATTATAAGGCGAGTATTGTGGATTCGTTTTTCGGCAATCTGACCGAGAACCTGTTGAAGAATACTTATCTGCAGGTAATGGTGGTGCGCTTCCTGATGCCGGTCAATACATTGCGCCGCATTATTGTGGCAGTGCCCCCGAAAGCCGAGTTCGAGCACGGGTTTACCAAGTGGATAACTTATATGTGCCGGCTGAGCAGCCAGTTAGGGTGCCGGGTGCAGTTTTATGCTTCTTCGCGGACATTGGGGTATATCAGTGGCTTTATCCAAAAGAAATACAAGGATACGCGTGCCGTCTATTCGGAGCTGGAAGAGTGGGACGACTTGCTGTTGCTGACCGGACAGGTTAACTATGATCATTTGCTGGTCATCGTGAGTGCACGGCGTGGCTCGATATCGTATGATTCTTCGTTCGAGAAACTTCCGATGCAAGTTTCGAAGTATTTCAATAACAACAGCATCATGTTGCTTTATCCCGAGCAGAAGGGTGACCCGAATGAGAGTCTTTCTTTCTCTGACCCGCGTGGATGGGCGGAAACGCAGTATTATGATAAAGTAGGAAACTGGATTTATAAATGGTTCAAGAAAAATTCATGAGCATGACAGGCAAAGAGTGGCAGCAACGTACGGAATTGCTGTTGGGCAAGGACAAGACAGAACGCCTGCGCCGGGCGCATGTATTGGTAGTAGGATTGGGAGGAGTAGGAGCGTATGCCGCCGAGATGTTGTGCCGGGCAGGAGTGGGACAACTGACCTTGGTGGATGCCGACACGGTGCAGCCATCCAATATCAACCGTCAGCTTCCGGCACTGCATTCTACATTGGGACAGACTAAGGCAGAAGTTCTTGCGGCACGTTTCCGCGACATCAATCCCGATATACAGCTGAAGGTATTACCCGTGTATCTGAAAGACGAGGCGATACCCGCACTGCTGGATAGTGCGCGGTTCGATTTCATCGTAGATGCCATCGATACCGTTGCCCCTAAGTGTTATTTGATTTATCATGCTTTACAGCGTGGGCTGAAAATAGTAAGCAGCATGGGGGCAGGTGCCAAGAAAGACATAACCCAGATACGTTTTGCCGACTTATGGGAAACCTATCATTGCGGGTTGAGCAAAGCGGTGCGCAAGCGGTTGCAGAAGATGGGGATGAAGCGGAAATTGCCTGTTGTGTTCAGTACCGAACAGGCAGACCCGGAAGCTGTGATGCTGGTAGATGGCGAGCAGAACAAGAAGTCTACCGCTGGTACCGTCAGCTATATGCCGGCAGTGTTCGGCTGCTATCTGGCAGAATATGTCATACGTAAATTATAATAAGTAATGTACAAATTAATTGATATGACGGAGAAACGCAGATATTCGCGGATTTACGCAGATTGAATTAATAATTAAATTATTATCCGCGTTGATCCGTGTTTCAAAACAGACTCGTTAATACAAACTAATTAAGATTAGTTATTTAATTCGGAAATTATGATTCAACTGGAAGGAATAACGAAAAGTTTTGGTCCGCTGCAAGTATTGAAAGGAATCGACTTGACAATAAATAAGGGAGAAGTGGTCAGTATCGTGGGACCGAGTGGGGCTGGAAAGACTACGTTGTTGCAGATAATGGGCACCTTGGACAAGCCTGACGCCGGACGGATTGTACTGAATGGTGTAGAGGTGAACCGTCTTAAAGATAAAGGGTTGGCGGCGTTCCGCAACAAGGAAATAGGTTTTGTGTTTCAGTTTCATCAATTGCTTCCCGAGTTTACGGCAGAAGAGAATGTGATGATTCCACTTTTGATACAGGGCGTGTCGGGAAAGTCTGCCCGTAGAGAAGCGGAGGAGATGCTTTCATTTTTGGGGTTAGGAGAACGCGCTTTGCATAAGCCTGCCCAGTTATCGGGCGGCGAGAAGCAACGGGTAGCTGTGGCGCGTGCCTTGATAAACCATCCTTCTGTAGTCTTGGCCGATGAGCCTTCGGGCAGTCTGGACACGCAGAACAAGGAAGAATTGCATCGCCTCTTTTTCGAACTTCGTGACAAGCTGGGGCAGACGTTCGTTATCGTGACTCACGATGAGGCACTTGCCTCGCAAACAGACCGGACCATTCATCTGGTGGATGGAAAAATCAGTGGAGAAAGTGCTAATCCATTCCGATAAACACTTTCTCCGCCCGAAATCGAACGATTGATACAAGCAGCTGAACATCTTTGATTTATTTGAATATCCGCCAGTTCCTTTTGGGGATACCGAGTGCACTGCGCAGCGCAGCTATATCCGTCCGCGTGTGCATATATGTGCATCCTGCATCCAATATAGTTGCATCACAACGGGCTATGACAATTGCTTTTGTTTATCTATGGCATCGAAAATATGGACTTGTATGATATATTATTTTTTTTGATTCCGTTATTTGCTTATTTGCAGCTACATACGGGGTAAAACAGAATGCTGTTAATAGATTTTCAAACCAACCGTTTCCAAATCCATTGCCGTATGGAAAGGATTGCGTACCTTTGCAGCATACAGGTACTAGTTGGCTAGGTTCTGAATTGTTTTTGTAGGCGCCAACCAAAGCTATCTGAAGCCTAGTACCTTGTCAACTCGTCACCTTGTCAACTTTCAAATGTTGAATCTACCAGTTAATCGGTGTCTTCCCATGCTGGATGAGGTATTCGTTGGTACGGCTGAAGTGTTTGTTGCCGAAAAAGCCGTGATAGGCGGATAGGGGAGAGGGGTGGACAGAAGTAAGTACGAGATGCTTGTTCCGGTCGATAAAGGCACCTTTCTTCTGTGCATACGACCCCCATAAGATAAAGACCAGGTGCTCGCGGTTTTCCGCCAAGGCACGGATGGCTGCATCGGTAAATTCTTCCCAACCCTTTTTCTGGTGCGAACCTGCCTGATGTGCACGTACCGTAAGTGTGGCGTTGAGCAGCAGCACGCCTTGCTGTGCCCAGCGGGTCAGGTTGCCGCTTGCAGGTATAGGGCTTCCCAAATCATCGTGTATTTCTTTGAAAATGTTTTGTAGTGAAGGAGGAAACGGCACGCCGTCATTGACGGAGAAGCATAGTCCGTGTGCCTGTCCGGGTCCGTGATAAGGGTCTTGTCCGATGATGACTACTTTTACTTTGTCGTAAGGGCAAAGGTTGAACGCGTTGAATATCAGCTTGCCCGGCGGATAAACGGTTGTGTTGTGGTATTCTTGCCTGACGAAGTCGGTCAGACGGATAAAATAGTCTTTTTCAAATTCGGGAGCCAAAATTTGCTTCCACGATTCTTCTATCTGTACATTCATGAGTTCTTTTTTAGGTGACTAGGTGACTAGGTACTAGGTTTTAGATAGATTTACTAAGGTATTCAAAACCTGGTCACCTAGTCCCTGATTAAATTATATCAACTGCATTCCCCAATCGGCACATTCTTTCCGCATGTCTTCGGGCCAGATGCTTGCCTGTATTTCTCCGATATGTGCTTTTTTCAAGTAGAGCATACATAAGCGTGACTGTCCGATTCCACCACCGATGCTGAGGGGCAGCGAACCTTCGAGCAGCCGTTTGTGGAAATAAAGCCTGGTACGTTCTTCTTTGCCTGCCAGTTCCAGTTGTTTCAGCATGGCGGCTTTGTCTACGCGTATACCCATGGAGGAGAGCTCAATGGCGCGGCCTAATACCTCGTTCCATACCAGCAGGTCACCGTTCAGTCCCGGAAGTCCGGTTTTGGGGTCGATGGTTGTATAGTCATCATAATCCGGGGCACGGAGGTCATGAGGCTTTCCGTCACTTAGTTTGCCTCCGATTCCTATGATGAAAACAGAGCCTAACCGTTCGGTAATCAGGTTCTCACGTTCTTTGGGGGTCTTGTCCGGGTACATGTCCAGCAGGTCTTGTGCATGGATGAAGTGGATATCATGGGCAAGAAAGGGGGTAATCTGCGGATATGCTTCGCAAATCATGAATTCAGTGCGGCGCATGGCGGCATAGATGCGTGTCACGATGCTTTTCAGAAATTCTACGGTGCGTTGTTCGGGCGTGATGACCCGTTCCCAGTCCCATTGGTCGACGTAAAGCGAGTGCAGGTTGCCCAGTTCTTCGTCGGCACGGATGGCATTCATGTCTGTGTAGATGCCATATCCCGGCTCGATGTGATAGTCGGCAAGGGTCACTCTTTTCCATTTGGCAAGCGAGTGTACCACTTCGGCCTGTTGGTCGGCAAGGTCTTTGATGGGGAATGTGACGGGACGTTCCACACCGTTCAGGTCATCGTTGATTCCCATACCTTTTAAGACGAACAGGGGAGCTGTCACCCTTCGCAGGCGTAGTTCGGAGGATAGGTTTTGCTGGAAGAAATCCTTGATTTGTTTGATGCCAAGCTCTGTCTGTTTCATGTCGAGCAGGGGTTTGTAGTTTGCTGGTTTTATCAGATAGCTCATAATTTTTGCGTGATTAATTATTTGTAAAGTTATGCAAAGGTATAAATGTTTTGTAAAATTGCAATGCTTTTATTGATAATATTGTCATAATGTAAATGGATTATTTTTGTTTATGGGAAAAATGACATGCTTTTATTCCTTGTTTTCATAGGCTCATACGAATTTTTTATCCGAATCATTAGGATAGAATGAAGAATAATTGTATTTTTGTGCCGCAATTAAAAAACAATGCACCCGT
The DNA here is from genome assembly GCF_002160215.1 of Bacteroides sp. An19. Taxonomy (NCBI): domain Bacteria; kingdom Pseudomonadati; phylum Bacteroidota; class Bacteroidia; order Bacteroidales; family Bacteroidaceae; genus Bacteroides; species Bacteroides sp. An19. The sequence continues at coordinate 26,582 of NZ_NFKD01000057.1, forward strand.
AGTTCAATGGATAGAATATCGGATTCCGGTTCCGACGATTGGGGTTCGACTCCCCACGGGTGTACTACTGCCAAGTCATAAACGGATAAAAACCCACTAAATAAGTTACTTTAGTGGGTTTTTTGTTTTCTTGCTCTTGCTATCCCGAAAAATCCTTACACTTTTTCGGTGACATAATCGGTGACTTCCGCTTTCTTTGTTTCTTTTTATGAAGCTGTTTTGAATTTATCGTGTGATGATTTGGGATGAGTTTTTGAGGCATTTTCGCTTCTGTGATGAGGAAGATAGCGGGCTATCTGACGAAGAACAGGAGCGAAAAGGACCAAAAAATCGCCCAAAGCACACACGAAAACGGATACATCAAGCCAAGAAAAACTTTTTGGAGAAATTCAAAACAGCTTCTATGATTCGCGATATTTGTGCCCTTGGTGCCGGCGGGATGTTTTTCATGCTGTTATCGGTTATGAAAATGTGATAAAACCATGCAGGATGAGGGGGAGTTTCACTTTTTCTCCTTATCTTTGTGCATTACCAAGGAAAAAGAATATGTTTATGAACATACGGATTTTATGTTGTTGTATGCTGGTGGCATGGGGATTTGCATCGTGTGTGTCTGTGCAGCCCCTTTCGTTCGACCAGCTATGTCCGGCAGAAGTTAGCTTGCCGGGACAGGTTGAATCGGTTGCAGTAGTCAATAATATGCCTTCGATACCGCAGGCAAAGAACAGTGTGGCTACACTGGGCAGCTTAAACGGTGACGGAAAGCAGACGGCGGAAGCATTTGCCGCTGCATTGGCCGATTCCAGATATTTCAATCAGGTGATAATATGCGATTCGGCACTGAATGACAAGGCTGCTTCGGATAATGCCGAAATCCGTCCGTTGTCGAAGGAGGAAGTGGGCAGATTGACCCGGGAACTGGGTGTGGACATGCTTTTTTCATTAGACCGAGTGTTTGTGCAGAACGTTAAGCGGGAAGTGATGTATCCGGGACTGATTGAGCCTTGGCCTGTTGTACTGACACAGGTCACTCCGGTATTGAGCATTTATTCGCCGGTGCGCGAACGGCCGCTCCGTGTGGTGGCTCCGGTAGACAGTCTGGACTGGGATCTGGACCAGATGCCTTCCGATAAAGTCTTGCTGAAATATGTGGCAGATTTCTCGGCACACTTGCTGGCACGTCAGGTTGCACCTTATTGGGAGCGTACCGACCGGGTTTATTTTGCCGGAGGGTGTGTCGAAATGCGCGATGCGGCGGTATGTGTCAATGAAGGTGACTGGGAAGGAGCCAAAGCGTTGTGGCATTCGCTTTACGGGAAGCGCAAATCGGGTAAAGTGAAAGGGCGTGCTGCTATCAATTTGGCTTTAGCCTCTGAAATGTTGGGTAAGCTGGATGAAGCAAGGAAATGGCTGGATGATGCAAAGAAGTATGTCGGATCCGGCTCGGAAGAGGAGCAGGTATGGAAGTTCTCGGCTCTGCAACTGGAGAAACGGATGCGGCAGTTCCCTCATCTGAATATCCAAATGGGGCGTTTTGGAAACAATTTGTCGGAATAAAATTGTTGTTATTGAATTTTTTTGTACATTTGGTCAAGATAATAACGTAGATATGATGGATATTAGTGAACAGTCGCATAAGGCTATTGCTTCGGCTCTGAAAGAAGCTATCGGGAGATATCGTGGTAACGGCGAGGAATCGGTGCTGACAGACATACATTTGCATCCGGGACAGGAGAATGGAGAGTTGGTGATTTATGACGATGATGATGAAGTGCTGGCACGTACGGTCATTGCCGAATGGGTGAATTATGAAGGAGACGATTTCTATACGGAAATAGAACCTCTGCTTCGTGCTGAAGTGACGGCATTGAAGGAACAGGGATTGCTGGACAAGCTTTCGCTGATGAAGCCGTATTCGTTTGTGCTGGTGGATGACGAGAAGGAGACTGTAGCAGACCTGTTGCTGATGGATGACAATGAAACCTTGTTCTTAAACGATGAATTGCTGAAAGGACTGGATGAGGAACTGGACGCATTTTTGAAAGACTTGTTGGAAAAATAAGGTGTGGATGAAGTACGTTGTTCTTCATTGGCTTACGCCGAACGTTGTTTCTTAATTTTTCATTCTTCATTACTAAAAGGCTTATGGGAGAGCGCATTTCATTTCGCAGAAACGAGCGGTTGCGCACGGTCAATCCACATTGGCGTGGCAATCCTACAGCAGGGGGAAAGTTTTTTAACCGCCAGCACCGTTGGCGGCCGGGGATGGGGAGTGTATTGAAATGGCGCCTGTCTCCCAATCCGCAACGGAAAGAAAAACGCACCATCAAATGGGATCCGAAAGTGCATTTCCTTCGTTCGCTGGACGCCGTAGTGGGCAATTCGTTGATTTGGCTGGGACATAATTCTTTCTTTCTCCAGTTGGGGGGCAAGCGGTTTATGATAGACCCGGTGTATGGAAGCATTCCTTTCGTGAAACGCCGGAGCCCGTTTCCCGCCAATGTATCTGTTTTTAAGGACATCGACTATTTGCTTATCAGCCACGACCATTTCGACCATTTGGACAAGCCGAGTGTGGCACGCCTGTTTGCCGATAATCCGCAGATGAAGTTGTTTTGCGGCATTAATACAGGTACGTTGATTCAGAGTTGGTTCCCGGCAATGGAAGTGATAGAAGCTGCCTGGTATCAGCAATATGAGGCAGACGGGGTGCGGCTCACTTTCCTGCCTGCCCAGCATTGGAGCAAACGGGGCGTGAATGATGGGGGAATGAGGCTTTGGGGGGCTTTTATGATAGAAGCGGGCGGAATTACTATTTACAATAGTGGAGATACCGGTTATGCGCAACATTTTCAAGAATTGCCCGACATGTTTCCGCATATCGATTATTGCATGATCGGCATCGGTGCCTACAAGCCTCGCTGGTTTATGAAACCGAACCACATTTCTCCGTACGATGCGTTGACGGCTTCTGCCGAGATGCATGCCTGCATGACTATCCCGATGCATTACGGTACGTTCGACCTCTCGGACGAACCTTTGTTCGACCCTCCCCATGTGTTTAAGGCGGAAGCAAAGAAGCGTAACATGCCCGTCATTGTTCCCGAACTGGGGGAGATTGTCAAGCTGAAGCCTTTGCGGTAAATCTATGTATTAAGCAAGTGTGCAAAATGAAATAATATTATCAGAAACACAGATTTTCGCAGATTCTTTTGATTTACTATTTTTCGATTTACGAAGTACGATTTAATGCTCAAATAGTAGATAGTAAATTGTCAAATCGTAAAATTAAATATAGCTTCGTCTGGTGTAAGATTAATAATCTTCCGCTTGTAAGATTAATAATCTTGCAGCTTGAAGATTAATAATCTTGCACCAGATGAACTTATATGTAACTAAAAATATGAATGCCTTCATTTTACCCAATTTGCCTACAGGGGCTGTTTGCTTTTCTTTTGCCATTCCTATCAAGATACCGGCTTTGTGCCAGTAGGGTATTCATGTTTTTCCACGAAGACTTAGAAGCTGTTTTGAATTTCTTCAAAAAGTTTTTCTTGGCTTGATGTATCCGTTTTCGTGTGTGCTTTGGGCGATTTTTTGGTCCTTTCCGCTCCTGTTCTTCGTCAGATAGCCCGCTATCTTCCTCATCACAAAAGCGAA
>NZ_NFKD01000058.1:0-29110 GCF_002160215.1 Bacteroides sp. An19
ATAGCGGGCTATCTGACGAAGAACAGGAGCGAAAAAGACCAAAAAATCGCCCAAAGCACACACGAAAACGGATACATCAAGACAAGAAAAACTTTTTGGAGAAATTCAAAACAGCTTCTCATATTAATAGGTGTTTTTATATGGCTTTTTAAAGTTAACTTTTTTCTTTTTTTTGGTGCAAATTTATGAAATATAAATCGTTTTTGTTTTCGTTTGAAGATATAAAAATAACGGTTTGTCGATTTTATCCATAAACTTCCTGCTTTGTCCTATTGTGGTTTGCCGTATGTTCGTATCTTTGTTATCAGAAAAACACTAAACACTTATACGTATGAAAACAAAACTCTTGATTGCATCTTTATTTTTATCTGCGGGGCTGTATGCCCAGACTTATCAGGTGCCTGTATCGGAAAGAGATGAACCGATGATGAAAGGAAAGTTCGAGCCTACGTGGGAGTCGTTGAAACAATATCAGGTGCCGGAGTGGTTCCGCAATGCCAAGTTCGGTATCTGGGCACACTGGGGACCGCAGTGTGTAGAAGGATCGGGCGACTGGATGGCACGTTCAATGTATATAGAGGGCTCTCCTGAATATGAATATCATGTAAAGCATTACGGGCATCCCTCGGAGTTTGGTTTCAAGGATGTTATTCCTCTCTTTAAGGCAGAACGCTGGGATCCGGACAAACTGGTGGCGTTTTATAAGAAGATAGGGGCGCAGTATTTCTTTGTGTTGGGAAATCATCATGATAATTTTGATTTATGGGATAGCAAATACCAGCCTTGGAACTCCATCAATATGGGACCGAAGAAGAATATCCTTGCCGGTTGGGAGAAGGCAGCCCGCAAATACGGATTGTATTTCGGAGTCAGTTTGCATGCCGACCATGCGTGGACGTGGTACGAAGTAGCCCAGCGGCATGACACCATCGGTCCCATGAAAGGCATCCCTTATGACGGGAAGCTGACCAAGGCGGACGGGAAAGGCAAATGGTGGGAAGGCTATGACCCGCAAGACCTCTATGCACAGAACCATCCGCTGAGCGAGAACAGCTGGGATAATGGCATGATTCATCGCCAGTGGGGATGGGAGAACGGTGCATGTCCTCCTTCGCAAGAATTTGCAACCAATTTCTATAACCGCACGCTGGATGTCATCAACCGTTACAACCCCGATTTGTTGTATTTCGATGTGACGGTATTGCCTTTTTATCCGGTAAGCGATGCGGGATTGAAGATTGCCGCACATTTTTATAACCATAGCATGGCTACGCACAATGGCAAATTGGAAGCCGTAATGTTTGGTAAGATTCTGAACGAAGACCAGCGTAAGGCATTGGTTTGGGATGTGGAACGCGGAGCTCCCAACAAGGCGATTCCGGAGCCGTGGCAATCCTGTTCGTGTATCGGAGGCTGGCACTACAATACCTCCATTTATGAGAACAATGGCTACAAGTCGGCTTCGTATGTCGTAAAGCTTTTGATGGACATCGTGAGCAAGAACGGAAACCTGTTGCTGAGCGTGCCGCTCCGTGCCGACGGGACGTTTGACGAGAAGGAAGAAAAAATCCTGAACGAGTTCGGTGCCTGGATGGACATCAACAAGGAAGCCGTTTATGATACCCGTCCGTGGAAAGTGTTTGGCGAAGGACCGATAGCTGAAGAGGATATTCCGCTCAACGCGCAGGGTTTCAACGAAGGTTCGTATAACAAGGCAGACTCGAAAGAAATCCGTTTCACGCAAAAAGGTGATGTATTATATGCCACTGCACTTGGATGGCCCGAAAGCCATACCGTAATCATCAAGTCACTGGCGGCAGGTTCGGAATTGTATCCCGAAGAGATACACGAAGTGACTTTGCTAGGATATGGAAAAGTGCAGGCGGAACGTACCGCCGGGGGGCTTGCCATCACCTTGCCTGCTGAACCGCTCAACCAAATAGCTCCGGTTTTCCGCATCAGATAAAGACGGGTTGGGAGTCCACATAGATACGGCTTTTCATGAAAGTATATGCAGTCGCCGGTGAAGATACGTTTACCGGAAGGTTTAACTAAAATGTACAGAAGACAATGGATTACGAAGGATATCAAACAAAGGCATACGATATTCCGGTCAAACGTTATTGCCAGACGCTTGACTTGAAGGACAATCGCGCACTTATTGCCGAATACCGCAAGTTGCACAGCCGTGAATATGCATGGCCTGAGATACGGAGGGGAATCCGTGAGGTGGGTATCTTGGAGATGGAAATCTACATTTATGGCAATAAGTTGTTCATGATAGTAGAAACTCCGCTTGACTTTGATTGGAATGTAGCTATGAAACGGCTCGCTTCTTTGCCACGGCAGGCGGAGTGGGAAGAATGTGTGACACGTTTTCAAGAGTGTCTTCCCGGAAGCACATCGGCAGAGAAATGGCATCTGATGGACCGGATGTTTTACTTGTATGACTGAGAAGCTGTTTTGAATTTCTCCAAAAAGTTTTTCTTGGCATGATGTATCCGTTTTCGTGTGTGCTTTGGGCGATTTTTTGGTCCTTTTCGCTCCTGTTCTTCGTCAGATAGCCCACTATCTTTCCTCATCACAGAAGCGAAAATGCCTCAAAAACTCATCCCAAAATCATCGCACGATAAATTCAAAACTGCTTCTTATTGGGAGGATTTTCAGAATACATATCCGAACCCGAGGTTCAGGTAGATGGGGTACATGGCGAATGTAATGGTTTCGAAATCTTTCTGAAAGATGTCATTCAGTCCCCAGGTCAGGTCGGCGTGTACGGTAAGGTGCTTATAGGCACGCCATGAACCACCCACTTGCAATCCCCATTGGAAACGGCGGAGGTCTTCGGAAAAGTCATAGGTAGCGACGTTGTCACCTGTAAAGTTGACACGGCTTCCTGTAGCATCGGGAGTGCGCAGATGACCTTCGTAGACGTTCCCGTCGAAGTCACCGCTCATCATATATGACAGGTAGGGGCCGAATACCAGTTTCCAGCGTTCGCCTATCTTATAGTTGGCAAGGATGGGGATGGTAAGGAGCGACATCCTTACTTTTGTTTCTACGCCACCTGTCCAAAGTCCTTGTATTTTTCCACCTGTCTCACTGAAGATTTCCATGCCATAGTTTTTCACCGTGGCTTGGGTGGTCATGCTCTTGCTGTCGAGGCGTAACCCTACGCTTACGCCCCATTTCTTGGCTTCGTCTATCCATTTGGTAGCGTTTCCTTCGATAGTGATGGCAAGCCCGGGGCGATAACTGTCGATGCTTCTGATTTCGTGTGGAAGTGGGAGTGGGGAAGTGCCTCCGAAGTTTACACCTGCCTTGAATTCGTATTCCAATCCGTGCAGGGATGACCAAAGCAAGCCTTTGTGTTCCGACCATTGTGCCTGTGCGATGCCTGTGCCGAATGCCAGGGCTACTGCTAAAGTTAATATGTATTTTTTCATGTTGTTTACGTGTTAAGGGTTATTCGCAGATTATTTCCACTTCGTCTATGTACAGTTCGCTTCCTACCGCTCCTCGGAAATAACCTCCTCCTCTGCTGGAGGCGAAAGCGATTGCAAGTTTGTATTTGCCGTTTGCCAGTCCTTCAGGGTCGACGGTCTTGCCGTTTTGTGCCTCGAATGATAAGTCGAAGTAAGTCCATTCATCGGTTTCTTTCATTTCTTGTTGGCCTTGTTCACCAATACGTGCCATCAGTACAATATTCGGGTTGATGCCTCCGGTCAGTGGGAAGAGGTCGCCATCCAGTGTATAGTCGCTGGTCTCAGCTTCGTAAAGCACTGCATAGATGTCGCCTATATCGGTTTGTCCGCTTAGTACTTCATTGTTTTCATCGGTGAATGTCTCACCTTTTTGGTATTTATACCATCCGGTTATGCGTTGGGGTATTTTGGTAAATGGGAAACCGAAGTGGGTAGCCTGTCGTGGAGCTGTGACGGCATTTTGTACGTCGAACGAGCCAACAAACAAGTTGCCACAAGCTATGGGCATTCCTAACGGGAGTCCGAAAGAGCCGGTGCTACGTGTAGTAAGACGTACGCATTTGCCGCTGTGGCCTATTGGAGCCTGTACGGTAGGGTATTGCGTCTCGTCGAGTGCCATGCCGCTCAGTTCGTAGCCTGGGTTTCCGCTTGCCCACTGCATGATGCCCGACTCATTGGTGAGATAGAAAACATGATAGGGCGTAGTGGCGCGCAGGTTTTCGAACGAATAATGAGTGGGAAGTTCCATTTTGTTGATGCGGACTACATACGTGGCGGTTGTGTTTCCGTCTTCCGATGTCACGGTGAACCGGCGCAATGTGCGTTGGCTGAAATCGTAATACGGAGGCTGGTCGCCTGCTTCTGTTTCGTCGGCTTGAATGGTTGCGCCGTCGGCAAGCGTAAAGTTCAGTTCCTGCTGTGATACATCTGTACCGTCGAGCACATAAATTTCTATTTCTTTGTGGGTGGCATCTATGCTTGCCAGTTGGATGTTTTCGCCTGTGCAGTCATCGATGGCTGCTTCCACGTTCAGGGCTTCGTCTTGAATGCACGAAGACACCGCCAGGGTAAGAAGTAACCCTGCAAAGATTTTTCGGATATTCATAACATTATCGGCTTTAGCGTAATAACTTGGCAAAGATAATGAAATAAGTGTAACTATTGATAAAGTGAGTGTTAAAATAGGAATGGCGGGGAAGGGTAAGCGTAAAAAAATCCGGCTTCCTGTGACGGAAGCCGGATTGAAATTTGTCGCACCTGTATAAATTATACGATGCCTTGAGCCATCATGGCATTTGCCACTTTCATGAATCCGGCTACGTTGGCACCCTTTACGTAGTTGATGTAACCGTCGGGTTCTGTTCCGTATTTCACGCAAGCTTCGTGGATGTTCTTCATGATGCTCTTCAGCTTTTCGTCCACTTCTTCCTGGCTCCAGCTCAGCTTGATGGAGTTCTGAGTCATTTCCAGACCTGATACAGATACACCGCCGGCATTGGCAGCCTTACCCGGTGCATAGAGAATCTTCGCTTCCTGGAATACACGGATTGCTTCGGGGGTAGAAGGCATGTTGGCACCTTCGGATACAGCGAATACACCGTTGGCAACCAAAGCTTTGGCATCGTCGCCGTTGATTTCATTCTGTGTGGCAGAAGGCAGGGCAATGTCGCCTTTTTCGTTCCAAGGACGTGCTCCGGCTACGTATTTGCAGCCGTATTTCTCTGCATATTCGCGGATACGTCCACGGTACAGGTTCTTCAGTTCCATGATGTAATCCAGTTTTTCGCGGTCGATTCCGTCCGGATCGTAGATATAACCGTCTGAGTCGGACATCGTAACTACTTTCGCACCCAACTGAATCAGTTTTTCTACTGTATATTGTGCTACGTTTCCTGCACCTGATACCAGACAAGTCTTGCCTTTGATGTCGATGTTGCGGGTCTTCAGCATTTCGAGCAGGAAGTAGATGTTTCCGTAACCTGTTGCTTCGGGGCGAATCAATGAACCTCCGAATTCGCGTCCTTTACCGGTAAGCACACCGCTAAATTCACGGGTCAGTTTCTTGTACATACCGAACATGTAGCCTACTTCACGTCCGCCTACACCGATGTCACCGGCAGGTACATCGGTTTCAGGACCAATGTGGCGCCACAATTCCAGCATGAAAGCCTGGCAGAAACGCATTACCTCAGCGTTTGATTTGCCACGTGGAGAGAAGTCTGAACCACCTTTGCCTCCACCCATCGGGAGTGTAGTCAATGAGTTCTTGAATGTTTGTTCGAAAGCCAGGAACTTCAGGATACCGAGGTTTACAGAACTGTGGAAACGGATACCGCCTTTGTACGGGCCAATGGCGTTGTTATGCTGTACACGGTATCCCATATTGGTCTGGATGTTGCCTTTATCGTCCATCCACGTTACACGGAACTGGTAAACACGGTCTGGAATACACAAGCGTTCAATCAGATTCACTTTGTCGAATTCAGGATGCTTGTTGTATTCTTCTTCGATTGTACCTAACACTTCTTCTACTGCCTGATGGTACTCAGGTTCATTCGGAAATCTTCTTTTCAGATCTTCCAATACTTTAGCTGCATTCATTCTTCTAATCTTGTTATTGGTTATTAAATATTCTTCTCGTTGTTTGATGTGGCAAAAGTATAGATTATTTTTTATTTATGCAACAATTTAGTAAGAAAATCAGAGTAAAAACATCAAAAAGTTGTTTTTGTTTCGTTTTTGTGTGGAAATGACTACTTCTGCTGTTTCTTTTTTAACGCTTTGACAATCGGAATGAACACCAGGGCACCTGAAATGAGTATTGTCAGGATAAGTATGCCGTCAATTTGTGGGCTGGAAGTAAGAACAATGAAACAAAGTGCTGCCCAAGCCAAGGCTAACACGACACATTGTGAAGAGGTGAGTGGTTTTCGCATAAGGTCAGGGTATGAAAAGGTGTATGGTGACAGAAGAAACGCAGATTCACGAAGATTCTCGCAGTTTCTTAATCTGCGAAAATCTGTGTAAATCTGCGTTTCAAACAGAGACATAAATTTATTTTTGGTTATGCAACTTCTTGGCTACGATCGCATCGATGCAGGCGATAGCGGTGATGTTGACGATATCGCGCACTGAGCTTTCAATGTCGGTAAAGTGAATCGGTTTGTTCAGTCCCATCTGAATCGGGCCGATTACTTCTGTTTCGCTCATGCTTTGGATAAGCTGGTAAGTAGCGTTGGCAGAGTTCAGGTTCGGGAATACCAGTGTATTGACTTCTTTACCTTTCAGGCGGGTGAACGGATATTTCTCGTCACGCAACTCGTTGTTGAGGGCAAATCTTGCCTGCATTTCTCCGTCGATAGCCAGATCGGGGAATTCTTGCTGCATGTAGGCTAAGGCTTCGTGCACTTTAGCCGGGCTTCCTTCTTGGTCGGAACCGAAGTTGGAGTAAGCAAGCATTGCCATTACCGGTTCTTGGTTGAAGAAACGTACTGCTTTGGCAGACAATTTGGCGATGTCAATCAGGGTTTCTGTGTCGGGATGGTGGTTGATCAGTGTATCGGCAATGAAATAAGTGCCTTTCTTGGAGTTCAGGATATGCATGGTGCCGAAGTGTTTGTATCCCGGCTGGATGCCGATAACTTCTTTTGCCACCTTGATGGTGTTGGTATATTTGGTATACAGACCTGTAACGAAAGCATCTGCTTCACCGGTTTCTACCATCATCATGCCGAAGTAGTTGCGTTCGAACATCTTGTCGTTTGCCTCTTGATAGTTTGCTCCTTCACGGGCGCGTTTCTCGCTCAAGATGCGTGCATAGCGTTCACGGCGCTCTGCTTCACGGTCATGACGCAAGTTGACGATTTCGATACCTTCCAGGCTTAAATCCAGTTCTTTGGCAAGTTTTTCGATGCGTTCTTCGTTGCCCAACAGAATCGGGTGGCAGATGCCTTCGGCTTTTGCTTCTACTGCAGCTCTCAGCATATTGGGGTGGATACCTTCAGCAAATACGACACGTTGCGGGTCCTGGCGTGCGGTTTCGTATAACTGGCGGGTAAGCTTGTTTTCTTGTCCCATCAGTTCGCGCAAGTGATTCTTGTATCCGTCCCAGTCGGTGATATGCTTGCGTGCTACTCCCGAATCCATAGCAGCCTTGGCTACAGCCATAGACACTTCGGTTATCAGGCGCGGGTCAACCGGTTTCGGAATGAAATAATCGGGTCCGAAGGTCAGGTTGTTGACATGGTAAGCGTTGTTTACTACATCGGGTACCGGTTTCTTTGCCAGTCCGGCAATGGCGCGTACGGCTGCCAGTTTCATTTCTTCGTTGATGGCTGTGGCACGGGTGTCGAGTGCGCCGCGGAAGATGTAGGGGAATCCGATAACGTTGTTGATTTGGTTCGGGTAATCAGAACGTCCGGTCGACATTAATACATCCGGTCGTGATGCCATGGCGTCTTCGTACGAAATTTCGGGTGTCGGGTTTGCCAATGCGAAAACAATCGGGTGAGAAGCCATGCTGCGTACCATGTCTTGTGTCAGGACATTCCCTTTGGAAAGTCCCAGGAATACATCGGCGCCTTTGATGGCTTCGGCTAATGTATGTACATCGGTGCGGTCTGTCGCAAAGAATTTCTTCTGTTCGTTCAGGTCGGTACGTTCTTTGGTTATGACCCCTTTGCTGTCCAGCATCAGGATGTTTTCCAGTCGTGCTCCCAATGAGATGTAAAGTTTGGTGCATGATACGGCAGAAGCTCCGGCTCCATTTACCACAATCTTTACTTCTTCTATCTTCTTGCCTGCTACCTCCAGCGCATTCAGCAGTCCTGCACTTGAAATAATGGCGGTTCCGTGCTGGTCATCGTGCATGACCGGGATGTCCAGTTCTTCTTTCAGCCGTTGTTCGATTTTGAAGCACTCAGGTGCTTTGATGTCTTCCAGGTTGATGCCTCCGAATGTCGGAGCAATCGCCTTTACAGCTTCGATGAATTTGTCGGGGTCTTTTTCGTTTACTTCAATGTCGAATACATCGATGCCTGCGTAAATCTTGAACAGTAATCCTTTTCCTTCCATAACCGGTTTGCCGCTCATGGCACCGATGTCTCCCAATCCCAATACGGCGGTTCCGTTCGAAATAACCGCTACCAAGTTTCCTTTGTCTGTGTAGTCGTATGCAGTGTCGGGGTTCTTTTGGATTTCCAGACACGGTTCCGCTACACCGGGAGAATAAGCTAAAGACAAATCACGTTGGGTTTGATAAGGCTTGGTCGGTACGACCTCAATTTTTCCAGGCTTGCCTTGCGAGTGATAAAGCAGGGCAGCTTCTTTTGTTATTTTCACCATCTTCTTTTAGATTTATCGTTAATGTGTTGTGCAAAAGTAAGAATAAAATAACAAATGGACGATATTTAGGCTTTAAAAACTCTAAATTGCAGGAATCGTCACATTTTTTGTCGATAAGATTTGTCATTTGGTCGGATTATTAGGACTATATGTAATAACTTCTTTGTTTTATGGTTATTCTTAGTTAAACACCTATTTTATATAGACACTTTTTTCCTATCTTTGCAAAGCTCAAACGAATGCATTTGGGTAAGTTTTCATAGGCAATTAACAAATCAAGGAAACACTAACAGTTATATTTATGAATATGAGCATGAAAAAAAACAGAAGTTTTTCTTCTAGCCGGATAGCCCTTTTGGCATTGGGCATATCGGCGTTGACTGCATGTAGCAGCCAAGGCGGTAAAATGGGTGATGACGAGTTCACAGTACAGGAGGTGACTTCTACTTCCAGTAATCAGGTGACAAAGTATCCGGCAACAATTAAAGGTTTGCAGGATATTGAAATCCGTCCGCAAGTATCGGGATTTATCGTGAAATTGTGTGTAGACGAAGGTGCTACCGTTCATAAGGGACAAGCGTTGTTCCAAATTGACCCCACACAATATCAGGCGGCGTTTGACCAGGCTAAGGCAGGAGTTGAGTCTGCGAAAGCAAATCTGAAGACTATTTCGGAAACGGAAGTGAACAAAAAGATGCTTCACGAACAGAAAATCATCAGTGATTTTGAATATCAGACTGCCGTCAACAACCTGTTGACAGCTAAGGCAAGCCTGGCACAGGCTGAAGCTTCGTACACTGCTGCCAAGCAGAATCTGGGATTCTGTACGGTGACCAGCCCTTCGGACGGCGTTATCGGTACGTTCCCCTACCGTATAGGTGCACTGGTAAGCCCGTCGGTAGCTGATCCTTTGACAACGGTTTCTCAAATCGGGGACATGTATGTGTATTTCTCATTGACCGAAAAGGAACTGTTGAACCTGACCAAGGCAGGTGGTACACTGAAAGAGCAATTGGAGAAGATGCCGGAAGTGCAGCTGGAACTTTCTGATGGAAGCGTTTATGCGGAAAAAGGAAAGATTGATGCCGTGAGCGGTGTTATCGACCAGGAAACCGGTTCGGTAAGCATGCGTGCCATTTTCCCCAATAAGCAGAATGTCTTGCGGAGCGGAGGTATGGCGAACATTATCTTCCCTTATACAATGGAAAATGTATTGTTGGTTCCGCAGTCGGCTACGGTAGACATCCAGGACAAGAAGTTCGTTTACGTATTGCAACCGGACAGCACAGTGAAGTATACGGAAATCCAAATCTCGAACTTGAACGATGGCAAGAACTACATTGTGCTTGACGGTTTGAAGTCGGGCGACAAGATTGCCGTAGAAGGTGTAACCCGTTTGAGCGACGGTATGAAGATTACTCCGATTACCCCTGCCCAAAGAGAAGCCAAGTATCAGCAGGCTTTGAAAGACCAGAGAGAAGGCAATCTGGCTACAGCTTTTAATTGATTCAATACGTAAATATCGTTATATAATATAAAGGTATAGAATGAAACTAGATAAATTTATTAACCGTCCGGTATTATCAACCGTTATCTCAATTTTGTTGGTAATCTTGGGTTTTATCGGTTTGGCAACTTTGCCAATTACCCAATATCCGGACATCGCGCCGCCTACCGTTTCGGTTAGTGCGACCTATACAGGTGCCAATGCGCAGGCTGTATTGAACTCTGTGATTTCTCCGTTGGAGGACCAGATCAATGGTGTGGAAAACATGATGTACATGCAGTCTACCGCTACCAATAACGGATCGGCACGTATCACAGTGTATTTTAATCAAGGAACTGACCCTGATATGGCGCAGGTCAATGTGCAGAACCGTGTGACTCAGGCTCAAGGTCTGTTGCCTGCTGAAGTAACGCAGGTCGGTGTGACCACCATGAAGCGTCAGACCTCTATGTTGATGATTTTCTCTATTTATGATAAGGAAGACAAATACAACATCGAGTTCCTCGAAAATTACGCAAGTATCAACTTGATTCCGGAAATCAAGCGTGTAAGCGGTGTGGGTGATGCCAATGTGATGGGTACCGACTACTCCATGCGTATCTGGTTGAAACCGGATGTGATGGCGCAGTATAAGTTGGTGCCGAGTGACATTACGGGAGTATTGGCAGAACAGAACGTGGAAGCTGCACCGGGACAGTTCGGTGAACGCGGTAACCAGTCGTTCCAATATACCATCCGTTATAAAGGACGTTTGTCGAGCGAAACAGAATTCGGCGATATTGTCATCAAGTCTTTGCCGAACGGTGAATTGCTTCGCTTGAAAGATGTAGCCGAAATGGAATTGGGCCGTTTGACTTACAACTTCAACAATACGGTAAACGGTCACAAGGCTGTATCTTGTATCATCTATCAGATGGCAGGAACCAATGCGACGGAAACCATTGCTAACTTGGAAAAAGTGCTTGCCGAATATGAAAAGAATCTTCCCGAAGGCTTGGGTATCAACATTGCACAGAGTGCCAACGACTTCTTGTTCGCTTCTATTCACGAGGTTGTCAAGACGTTGATTGAAGCATTTATCCTGGTGTTTATCGTAGTATATATCTTCTTGCAGGATATGCGTTCTACGTTGATTCCGGCGATTGCCATTCCGGTAGCTTTGATTGCCACCTTCTTTGCCTTGAAGATTATCGGCTTCAGTATCAACTTGCTGACCTTGTCGGCTATGGTGCTTGCGATTGCGATAGTCGTCGACGATGCCATAGTCGTCGTCGAGGGTGTCCACGCCAAGTTGGACCAGGGATATAAGTCAACGCGTGAGGCATCTATCGATGCCATGAGCGAATTGGGCAGCGCCATCGTTTCCATTACGTTGGTGATGATGTCTGTGTTCATTCCGGTAAGTTTCATGAGTGGTACGGCAGGTACCTTCTACCAGCAGTTCGGTCTGACCATGGCGATTTCTATCGGTTTCTCGGCTCTGAACGCCTTGACGCTTTCTCCGGCATTGTGTGCCTTGTTCTTGAAACCGCATAATTCGGAAGCTACGTTGAAAGAACGTATGGGTACGGCTTATAAGGAATCGCGTAAGATTCTCGTGGCACGGTATACAGACGCTCTCGGTAAGTGGATGAACCCGAAGATTGTCATTCTCTTTACAATCGTTGCTATTTTGGGTATGATTTTCGGCTTGTTCAGTTTCGAAGAACATCCGGTGCTCTGTATCGTGATGATTATTATCAGTGTCTTGGCTTTTGCCGGTATGACTACCGATAAGTTCAAGAACTCGTTCAACAAGTCGTATAATTCGTTGCTGGCAAAATATAAGAAACGTGTCGTATTCTTTATTCACAAACGCTGGCTGTCAATGGGTATGGTTGCCGGAGCGATTGTGCTTTTGGTCGTATTCATGAGCATTACACCTACCGGTATGGTGCCGAATGAAGATACGGGTACCATTATGGGTTCTGTGACTTTGCCTCCCGGCACTTCTCAGGAACGTGCACGTGAAGTATTGGCACAGGTGGACAGCCTGATAGCTGCCGAACCAGCCGTTCAGTCACGTACGGTGATTTCCGGTTTCAGCTTTATCGGTAGCGGTCAGGGACCTTCTTACGGTTCTATTATCATCAAGCTGAAAGACTGGGAGGAACGTTCTACGCAGCAAAGTTCAGATATTGTGGTTGCTACGTTGTTCATGCGTTCACAGAAACTCTTCAAGGATGCGCAAGTACTGTTCTTTGCACCTCCGATGATTCCGGGTTATTCTATTTCAACCGATATCGAGTTGAACATGCAGGATAAGACCGGTGGTAGTCTGGATCACTTCTTCCAGGTGGTAAACGACTATATTGCCGCTTTGCAGGAGCGTCCGGAAATCAATTCGGCTTCTACCAACTTTAACCCGAGCTTCCCGCAATATCAGTTGGATATTGATGCGGCAGCTTGTAAGAAGGCGGGTATTAGTCCGAGCGATATTTTGACAACCATGCAGGGCTACTTCGGTGGTATCTACGCATCTAACTTCAACAGCTTCGGTAAGATGTACCGTGTGATGATTCAGGCAGAACCCGATGCTACAAAGAACTTGGAGTCGTTGAACGGAATCAAGGTGCGTGGCAGTGACGGCGAGATGGCTCCTATTTCGCAGTTCGTATCGCTGAAGAAGATTTACGGTCCGGATGTCATCAGCCGTTTCAACCTGTATACTTCTATTCAGGTGATGGTTTCTCCGGCAGCCGGTTATTCTTCGGGTCAGGCATTGCAAGCGATTGCTGAAGTAGCAAACGATAACTTGCCTGCCGGTTTCGGTTACGAATTGGGAGGTATGGCGCGTGAAGAGGCACAGACCACCAATACGACAGGAATTATCTTTGTGCTCTGTCTGGTATTCGTTTACCTGTTGCTGAGTGCACAGTATGAAAGCTACCTGTTGCCTTTGGCAGTATTGTTGTCAATACCTTGCGGTTTGTTGGGAAGCTTCCTGTTTGTCAACGGTTTCTCGGCATTGGGCAGTATTCCGGCATTGAAAATGGTATTGGGAACGATGTCGAACGATATTTATATGCAGATTGCGTTGATTATGTTGATGGGTCTGTTGGCAAAGAATGCCATCTTGATTGTAGAGTTCGCGCTCGACCGTCGTAAGCAGGGTATGAGTATATCTTGGGCAGCTGTCTTGGGTGCTTCCGCCCGTCTGCGACCGATTCTGATGACTTCTTTGGCAATGATTATCGGTTTGCTCCCGTTGATGTTCGCCTTTGGTGTAGGTGCCCACGGTAACCGTACATTGGGTGCTTCGGCTATCGGCGGTATGTTGATTGGTATGATTTTCCAGATTTTCATCGTTCCGATTTTGTTCGTGACGTTCCAATGGTTGCAAGAAAAAGTTAAACCGATGGAATGGGATAGCTTGGACGAAAGCGAAGTGGAATCTGAAATTGAACAGTATACTCCTACTAAACGATAAGATGATAATGAAGAAACAAATAATAGGAATTGTGTGCGTAGCTGCTATGATGAGCAGCTGCCACATTTATAAATCGTATGACCGTCCGGAAACGATAGATGCTTCGGGCATCTACCGTGACCCGGTTTCGCCTACGGATACGTTGGCAACAACCGATACGACAAATATGGGAAACCTGCCTTGGCAAGAAGTTTTCCGCGATGCCAAGCTGCAGGCGCTTATTGAAGAGGGATTGGCGAACAATGTGGATTTGCAGGCTGCCGCCCTTCGGGTGGAAGAAGCGAAAGTCATGCTGACTGCTGCCAAGTTGTCTTATCTCCCTTCCATCAATCTGGCTCCTCAAGGTACTGCAACCAGCATGGATGGAGGAAATTATGTAAAGGCTTATACGCTGCCGGTTGCAGCCAGTTGGGAACTTGATTTCTTCGGTAAGATTCTGAATACGAAACGCGGGCAGAAGGTGGCTTATCTTCAGAGCCAATATTCTGAACAAGCTACACGTTCGCAAATCATTTGCGGCATTGCGAATACGTATTATTCTTTGTTGATGCTCGACCGTCAGGTAGAGATTACAAGCCAGACTGTAGACATCTATAAGGAAAACGTACGCACGATGGAAGCGATGAAAATTGCCGGAATGACTACCGAGGCTGCTGTAGCCCAGATGCGTGCCGCTTACCATCAGGTACAGGCTTCGTTGCTGGACTTGCAGCGTCAGGTGCGTGAAACTGAGAACTCGCTTTGCGTGCTGTTGGCAAAGACTCCTCAGCCGATTGACCGCAATACTTTGGATGAGCAGGTGATGCCGGAAGATTTGACGGTAGGCGTTCCTTTGCAATTGTTGGAAAACCGTCCCGATGTTAAGATTGCCGAGATGACTTTGGCAAGTGCATATTATACAACCAATCAGGCGCGTGCTGCGTTTTATCCGGGATTGAACATTACGGCTACGGCAGGTTGGACGAACGGGTCGAACATTTCGGTTGCCAATCCGGCTGAGTTCATGTTTCAGGCATTGGCTTCATTGGCACAACCTATCTTTAACAATGGCAAATTAGTGGCTAACTTAAAGGTTTCGAAAGCTGAAGAAGAGATTGCACGTATGAATTACCAGCAGACCATTCTGGAAGCCGGAGAGGAAGTCAGCAATGCCTTGCGTCTCTATGATACACAGGACAAGAAGCTGGAACACGATCGTCAGCAGGTAGACCAGTTGGACAAGGCGGTTACTTATACCAAAGCATTGTTCCAAAGTGGTGATGCCACATACCTGGAAATCCTGACGGCACAGCAGAACCTGCTGAGCGCTCAATTGACCGAAGTTTCGGACAATATGCAGCGCATACAGGCAGTCGTTTCTTTGTATAGTGCATTGGGCGGAGGTAGAGAATGAGATTTATTAACCTTAAAATAAAGCAACTATGATCAGTCCTTTAGCTTATGTTGACCCGTCTGCAAAGATTGGCAACAATGTTACGGTTCATCCGTTTGCCTATATCGATAAGAATGTCGAGATAGGGGATGACAATGAGATTATGCCTTACGCAAGCCTGATGAGTGGTACACGTATGGGTAACGGTAACAAGGTCTGTCAAGGAGCAGTGATTGCAGCTGTTCCGCAAGACTTTGCCTATACAGGAGAAGATACCATTGCACGCATCGGAGACAATAATGTGATTCGTGAGAATGCCGTGATTATCCGTGCTACACATGCCGACCATGAAACATCGGTGGGTAATGGTAATTTTATCATGACCGGTGCACGTTTGTCGCACGACGTGACAGTGGGCAACCGGTGCATTATCGGAAACGGTTCGCAAATTTCGGGAAACTGCATCGTTTTCGATTGCTCTATCTTGACATCGAATGTGCTGATGCAAGGAAATACGCGGCTGGGAAGTTATTCGGTGGTGCAAGGAGGCTGCCGTTTCGTAAAGGATATACCTCCTTATATCGTGGCAGCGCACGAACCGATTGAGTTCTACAGCATCAGTACGCTTGTGCTGGAGCGTGCAGGATTCTCTGAGACCTTAGTCAAGCACATTGCGCAGGCATACCGTATTTTGTACAAGGCAAATACCTCACAGCACGATGCGCTGATCCGTATCAGGGAGCAGATTCCGAATAGTCCTGAAATTGAGAACATCATCAAGTTTGTGGAATCTTCCAAGCTGGGTATCATTCATTGATTTGTATCTCTTGTTGAGATAAGCATAAAAACTTCCAAAGCCCGTAAGGAGCTTTGGAAGTTTTTTTATTTGGTACGTGTGTGGCGTATGTCGAAAATCTGTTATCTTTGTGCCGTTTTTTTAGTGTGAGAACGATGAAAAATAAAGTTACATCCACGTTTCTCTTTGCTTTGCTGGTTGCAGGAGGTTTGTTGGCGATGTATTTCCTGCCTGTCTTGAAGATTGGGAGATATACGTTGCGCAAAGTTGATTTACTGTCCGACTTGCGCCCCGACCCTGTGGAGGAGGTGCTGGCAGACTCTGATTCTTTGGTGTTGCCTCCGGTGGTGAAGCCTGCCTTTGTCGATACGTGCAAGACCGGAATGACTTGCATCGAAGACTATGCCGATTCTACGATGCGGGGGATGTCGCATTTCTACGAAGCCTTGTCGGCTTGTCCGACGCTTCACCGTCCCGTGCGTATTGCTTATTTCGGAGATTCGTTTATCGAAGGAGACATTCTCACTGCCGATTTGCGTGCCATGCTTCAGTCGCGTTTCGGCGGTTGTGGTGTCGGTTATGTCCCGGTTACTTCCCGTGTGGCAGGATTCCGCCCCACGGTTAAACATACGTTCAGCGGTTGGAAGACCCATTCGGTTACTGATTCGGTGGGCTTTAACCGCCGTTTGCAGGATTTGTCCAATCATTATTATTATCCTTCGCCGGGTGCCCGTGTTACGTTGAAAGGTTTGGGTACATACGCTGACCATCTGGGAGCGTGCGAGACGTCTTCCTTCTATTTTGTTTCGCTCGACTCCATCCGGCTTTCGGCTGTACTCAATCAGGGAGCGGATACGGTTTCGTATGCTTTTGCCGGCGACAGCCTGTTACAGGCAGCTACGGTGCAGGAGGATATACGTAGTGTCGAATGGAGAGTAGAACATACAGATTCTACTGCTATCTGTTACGGTGTGACCATGGATCCGTCTTCGGGCATTGTGGTTGACAACTTCAGTACCCGGGGCAGCAGCGGGCAGCAGTTGGGCGGTGTGCCGATGCCGATGTTGCGGGCGTATAACCGGCTCCGTACATACGATTTGATTGTCTTGCAATACGGTTTGAATGTGGCATCGGAAGGTATAACGAATTACCGCTATTACACTTCCGAAATGGTGAAGGTAATCAACCGTTTAAAAGAGGCATTCCCGCAAGCTTCCTTCTTGCTGGTCAGCATCGGAGACCGTGAGTCGAAGGATGAGACAGGCAAGTTGCGTACGATGCCGGGTGTCAAGAACCTGGTGCGCTATCAGCAGGCACTGGCTGCCGAGACGCATATCGCTTTTTGGAATCTTTACGAAGCGATGGGGGGAGAAGGCAGCATCGTGAAGATGGTGGAAAGCAAGCCTCAGATGGCAAACTATGATTATACTCATATCAATTTCAGGGGAGGGAAACACTTGGCTGGATTGTTATTTGAGACATTGATGTACGGCAAGGAACAGCATGAGAAACGGAAGGCTTATGAAAATGAATAGGTTACGATACGCTTTAGCATTGCTCTTTCTGATGGGGCAATGGGTATACGCGCAAGACACCATACCCGTCCAGCCCAAGCCGGACAGGCATTCGGAGCCGATATATTCCAGTGAAGAGATGACCCGGCTTATGGAATTCATTGCCGTAGACAGTCCGATGCCGGATAAGTTCTTGCAGACTGAAGATAATGTTCTGACAGACCCGACGGCTTCTTTAGCGCCTTTCTTTGCAAAGTTAAAACGGTTGGACCGTCCGGTACGCATTGTGCATATCGGCGATTCGCATGTACGTGGACACGTCTTTCCGTATGTGATGCGCCGTTGTCTGGAAGATGATTTCGGAATGAGGGCAGTAGAAGACCTTCCGGTGTCTTATCAGACTTCGGGATTGGCGGTGGAAACAGGCAGGGAAGGAGTGGTGTATCATATCTTGGGGGTAAATGGAGCTACTTGCGCTTCGTATTCCACGCCCGAACGTTTGCAAAAGGTGGCAGACTTGCATCCCGATTTGGTAATCGTGTCATTTGGAACAAACGAGGCGCACGGGAGGCGTTATTCTGCTTCCGAACATACAGAAGCTATGAGAACCATGCTGGCTGTATTGAAACAGCAATGTCCCGATGTGGCTTTTTTATGGACAACTCCGCCCGGTGCTTACGTTAGGAACGGACGGCGCGGACCGCGTGTCATCAATCCGCGGACACCTTCGGTGGTAAGTACCGAATTGCGTTTCGCACGCGAGAACGGGCTTGCCGTTTGGGACTTATACGATATTGTGGGAGGAAAGGAGCGTGCCTGCCTGAACTGGAATGCGGCACATTTCTATCAGCGTGACAAGATTCATTTTACGAGAGAAGGATATATAGTACAAGGTTTATTGCTTCACGAAGCATTCATAAAGGCTTACAACGATTATGTGGCAACTGGATTGGAGTAAACTGGCAGAGGTCCTGACTTATGACCCCAGCCAGCCGATGATATTCAACAGCGGACTGTTTCTGTTTCTTTTTTTAGGGTTCAGCCTGGTTTATGCGCTGTTGCAGAAAAAGACGACGGCACGCCTGCTGTTCGTCACGGCATTTTCGTATTATTTCTATTACAAAAGCAGCGGCATTTATTTTTTCCTGTTGGGAATTGTGACGGTGAGCGACTTCCTGCTTGCCCGGCAGATGGTGCATACGGTCGCTCATTGGAAAAGGAAGTTTCTGGTAGTTGTCAGCCTGTGCATTAACCTGGGCTTGTTGTGTTACTTCAAATACACCAACTTCTTTTACGAAATGCTCTACCCTTTGTGGAACGGAAGTTTTGAACCGCTCGACATCTTCCTGCCGGTAGGCATTTCCTTCTTTACCTTCCAGTCGCTCAGCTACACCCTCGATGTGTATAGGGGCGACCTGAAACCGCTTTCCAGCTTGCTCGATTATGCTTTTTATGTATCGTTCTTTCCCCAGCTGGTGGCGGGTCCCATTGTGCGTGCCCGCGATTTCGTGCCTCAGATACGCCAGCCGCTTAGGGTTACTAACGAGATGTTCGGGCAGGGTATCTTCTTTATCGTGAGCGGTCTGTTCAAGAAGGCGGTCATATCCGATTACATCAGCATCAATTTCGTGGAGCGCATCTTCGATAATCCCGGTTTGTATTCGGGATTGGAAAACTTGTTCGGGGTATATGGCTATGCGCTGCAGATTTATTGCGACTTTTCGGGGTACAGCGATATGGCAATTGGGCTTGCCCTGCTGTTGGGCTTCCGTTTCCCCATCAACTTCAATTCGCCATACAAGTCGGACAGCGTGACCGATTTCTGGCATCGCTGGCACATATCCCTTTCTACGTGGCTCCGCGATTATCTGTACATTTCGATGGGAGGGAACCGCAAGGGGAAGGTCCGCACGTACATCAACTTGATTGTAACGATGCTTTTGGGAGGCTTGTGGCACGGAG
This sequence comes from Bacteroides sp. An19, assembly GCF_002160215.1. Lineage (NCBI taxonomy): Bacteria > Pseudomonadati > Bacteroidota > Bacteroidia > Bacteroidales > Bacteroidaceae > Bacteroides > Bacteroides sp. An19. The sequence continues at coordinate 19,449 of NZ_NFKD01000058.1, forward strand.
CTTCTTGGAATTTCATCGTGTGGGGAGGGCTTCATGGAGCAGCGTTGGCGGTGCATAAGTTCTTGCGCAGCCTGTTGCACCGTCCCAAGACCTATCGCAGTACGGGGATTCGGCGTTTCTTTGCGGTGGTGATTACCTTCCATTTCGTCTGCTTCTGCTGGATATTCTTCCGCAACACCACGTTCGAAGGTTCGCAGACGATGATCCGCCAAATCTTTACTTCGTTCCATCCCGAATTGTTCGTGCAGTTGATTACGGGTTATTGGAAAGTTTTTGCGCTGATGGCGTTGGGTTACGTGCTTCATTGGTTGCCCGATAGCTGGCAGGATGCGTGCAGCCGGGGCGTGGTCCGCCTTCCGCTGGTAGGGCAGGCGTTGCTGGTCATTGTGTTGATATTTATCGTGATTCAGGTAAAGAGCAGCGACATCCAGCCTTTCATTTACTTCCAGTTCTAAAAGAGAAGTATCTTTAATGTTGATATTGTGAAGAGACATTGCTGCATGCTCCGATGCATATAGCTTTTCCCTCAGTCCTTATAGCCAGGACTGCAGTCCTGATAGGCTGGGACTGGAGTACTGACTGCAGAGGACAGCAGTCCTGACTATACAGGACTGGCAGGACAATAGGGTGTGTTGGTTTTCGCAGTTGAATGCGTCTGTCGTTTATTCCGTATCTTTCTTCAGCTTCTTTTCGACGGTGAACTCGTATTGCCCTTGGTACCAGCTTCCGTGCCCTTCTTCGACGAGTGTAGCTTCCATATCAGCGATGTTTGTACTGTCTGGTTGGAATAGCCCTCCATTCGCTTCTCCGTCGATGTCATCGAAGTAGACTTTCTGCTTGCCGATACCTCCGGTAGTGTTCATTTCGTTGGCAAATGCCCCTTGCTTGTCGGTGTAGACCGTATCGTCCATATACGGATTGGGCGTGTTGTCCCACGCATTTCGGATAATGACCCGAATGTTCTCAATCGGGTTTCCGGCTTCATCGGTCACGGTGCCTTTTACCCGATATTCTACAGAAGGGCTTCCGTATTCTAATGGATAATCATCAGGGTAATCACCATTGTTTTCATCGTCGCAGGCGGTAAATCCTAATGCGACCAGTGCGCCCGACAGGAGGCGCGTCATCCATTTGTTTGTTTTCATATACGTTTTGATTTATGATTTGGTGAATAATTTGTGCAAATGACATACTAACAGTTCGCCTTTCTCGTTGCGCAGGTGCATGCCGTTACCCCGGCAATAGCGGAAATAGTCGCACGAGGCACATTCGCCGGTGCGCATCCATTCGCGGTCGCGATAGGGGAGGAAGCGGTTTTCCCATACTTCCATGAACTCGTCCTGATAGATGTTGCCTTGGTGATAATCGGCGCGGATGCTGGGGCACGATGAAATGGAACCGTCTATCAGTACCGAGCCGACGGTGATGCCTGCCTGGCAGCTGAACAGGTGGTCGCGTACGTCTCCTTCGTAGTTGCCCAAGAAGCCTTCGCATCCGTAACTGATGCGGATGTCTCCGGATTGGCGCGTGCGTTTGATGAAGTCCAGCATCCCCCGGAACTCTTCGGGAGAGAGTTGCAGTTCGGCATCGTGCGCCGCCCTTCCTATGGGGAACACGGTGAAGAGCCGCCAGCGTTTCAGTCCGATGCCGATGAGGTATTGTTTCAGTTCTTCCAGGTAAGGGTAATTGTGCTTGTTCACGCAGGTCACTACATCGAACACGAAGCCGGGTAAGGCTACCAGCATACGGATGGCTTTGATGGCACGGTCGAAGCTTTCCGGATGTCCGCGCATCCAGTTGTGTTCTTCCTTGAATCCGTCCAGACTGACGGTAGCCGAGTGCATACCGGCACGGATGAGGCTTTCCAACCGTTCGGGAGTAAGGAACAATCCGTTTGTCACCATGCCCCAAGGGAATCCTTTTTCGTAAATGGCTCGTCCGCATTCTTCCAAATCTTCGCGCACCAGCGGTTCGCCTCCGGTCAGGATGACGAATACCTTGTGCGGGTCGGTGTGTGCGGCTACATTGTCCAGCACCCGCAGGAAATCTTCTTTCGGCATGTCCTGGTAGCCGGCTATCTTTTTGCAATCGCTTCCGCAATGGCGGCAATGCAGGTTACAGCGCAGCGTGCATTCCCAGAACAATTGCCGCAACGGATGTTCCTTGATAAGGTTGTCGGTAAGCTTCCGGTTGATTTCCAACCCCAGGCGTTTGCGTAGTGTAAGTGATTCTTTCATAAACAATGTTTTTCACATTTTTATTAAGTAAATGAAAGAAAACTTCGAATACTGCATGTCATGTCCTGTTTTTTTACGTTCAGAAGCCCAACCGTTTGAATTCGTTTTCGAAGTTAGGCGTGAAGATGCCTGTGCCTAATGCTTTCCGGATGTCCTCTAAAGTCCAGAAGCGTCCGCCGTCCAGTTCGTCGCTGGGGGTGATAGTGCCGTCGTAGGTAGTGCGGTGACTGAACACCAGTTCTTTTTCACGGTCGGATTCGAAGACGTAATGCGTGAGGAGTTGGGGCGTGAAGCCGGTAATGCCTAATTCTTCGCGTGCCTCCCGTATCAGAGCCATTTCCACACTCTCGCCCAGGTCGATGTGTCCTCCTACCGACGTGTCCCATTTGCCGGGCTGGATGTCTTTCCATGCCGGACGGCGTTGCAGGAAGAGTTCACCTCGGCTGTTGAACACGTGCAAGTGTACCACCGGATGCAGCAGTTTGCTCCCGTTGTGGCATTCGCCCCGCGTGGCTGCTCCCGTTATGTTTCCCTCTTCATCTACGAGGGGGAACATTTCTTTTTCGTTGTCGCTTGTCATATCTTGATTCGTTTATCGGATGAAAAAATCACCACAGGGGACACAGAGTATCACAGAGGAAAATTTAAAGACTCTGTGTGCCTCTGTGGCCTCTGTGGTGAAATATTGCTTGTTTTATCGTCACAAAAATAAGCATTTCATCGGATTTATCCGGCATTGCCTGCCGATTTATTCGGGAGAAACCGTCCGCAGCACGTAGCCTTTTTTCTTGATGGACTCGATGCGTATGCCCGAATCGTCTTTCAGGTAGTGGCGCAGGTAGGAAATCTGCACGTTCAGCGCAAGCGAGTTGGCGTACGAGTCGTTTCCCCATACGTGGGTCAGGATGTCTTCGCGGTAGACGGTCTGGTTGATGTTTTGGAACAGCAGGGTCAGTATTTCCGCCTGACGCGAGGTGACGGTGTGCGCCGTGCCGCATACGGTCAGCTCGTTGGTTTCGGGCGAGAAGATGGTATGGCTAGCTTGGTAGTGCGGCTTGTCTTCGCCGGTACTGTCCGCGAAACGTTCTTCTATCTTTGCCAATAGTTCTTCGGGATAGAAGGGCTTGGGGATGTAGTCGTTCCCTTTCAGGCTGAATCCTTTCAGGCGGTCGGAGATTTCGGTGCGGTCGGACAGGAAGAACAGCAGCACTTTCTTGTCCCAGCTGCGGATTTGCCGTGCCACCTCGAATCCGTTTATCTCCGGCATATTGATGTCCAGCAATACCAGGTCGGGGCGGCAGAGGCGGAACTGCTCCAACGCCTGCTTCCCGTCGGGCACGTGTACGACTTCGTAGCCTGCTTTTTCGAGGAAGCGTTTCAAGAACAACGAATATGTGGCGTCGTCGTCGGCAAACAGGATTTTTAAGGGTGAATCGTTCATTGCGGTATAGATATATAAAAGGTGGTACCTCGGTTTGGTTCGCTCTCTACGCGGATGTGCCCGCGGTGGGCTTCCACCAAGCTTTTTACGTAGCTCAGCCCCAGTCCCAGTCCCGGAATGTTCTCGCGGCGCACTGCCGGGCTGCGGTAGAATTTCTCGAAGATGTGTTTCAGCTCGTCGGCTGGGATGCCCCTGCCGTTGTCGCTCACCTTGATGTCTGTCCGGTTGCCCGTCTGGCGGAGGGTAATTGTAATGACGGCTTCGCCCCGCGCATACTTCACGGCGTTTTCCAGCAGGTTGCTGAAGATGTTGCTGATGTGCATCCGGTCGGCTTTCACGAGGATGTCTTGCGGCTCGGAGTCGATGCGGATGCTCACGCCCTGCCTTTCGGCCTTTTCCGCCAGCGGACGGAGGAGGGCGTTCAGGCTGAACACGGTGCGGTTGAGCGGGATTTCCTTGAAGTCGCCGTAGGTCATGTCGCGCAGCTTCGAGAAGTAAGCGGAGAGGTTGTCCAGCTCTGCTTGTGCATCGGCAACCGCTTCCCGGCGCAATGTTTCATCGCGGCTCATTTCTTTGTCCTTAAGTACCGACATCAGGATTTTTAGCGACTGTACGGGGCGTTTCAGTTCGTGAATCATCGCGTGCAGGAAGTCGTTGCGCAGGCGGTTCAGCTTCCGTTCGCCGTGAATGGTGCGTGCCTGGTAGATGAGGCAGAGTATCAGGAGGACTGCCCATACGGCAGATGCCGCCAGCATCCAGTATATCTCTTTCAGCAGCGTGCCGGTCTTGAGGCTGCCTCCGATGAAGACGCTTTCCCGGTTCAGGGGGTTGATGCCGAACTGCAGTCGGTACGTGGGGCGGAAGAAACTGCCTGCCGACACGGTCTCGATGTCCGCCAGCAGCTGCCGTCCGGCAGAGGCGGTGACCGTGAGTGCCGGTTCGTCCAGCCGTTCGCGCAAGAAGGCTTCCAGTGCTTGTGGGGAGGCAAGCCCGCGTTCGCTTGCTACGTAGCGTGTGACCAAGGTACTCCAGTTGTTGTAGGAGACGGAAGCAGGCAGGTAGAACGTGTCGGTCTGCAGCGTCAGGCGTGTGTTCCACCGCACGATGCCGTTTTCAACGTACGAGCCGGGCACCGAAGTGTAGGTGTCCAGCAGCTCATGGGTTTCGGCGGTAAAGAGGTAGACCACGAAGCCTTTGTCGGACGGAATCTGCATCTGTTGCCGGAAGAAGTCGCCGCAGCATTGTCCTACCAGCCGTTTCTGTTCGTCGACCGCCTGCTCCAGCGCGTGCCGGCACTGCAGGCGGAAGCCGATTGCCTGCGCTATCAGAATGGACAGCGAGGCGACTATGGTGACGAGGTTTATCCAAGGGACTGATTTCTTCATAAGCGTATGTTTGATTGTGCACGACAAAGATAGCGGAAAAAACCGGAACTGTGGCGCGGAGTAATAAAATAGTAATATAGGCGTAACCCACGGGTAAGGATTATTTTTCGCCGCCGGGAAGTTTTGCCGTTACTTTGCAGCGAGTTCCAGCCGGATAAGTATTGTCGGAGGCTCGGATGATGCCAATCCTACAGGATAAGTGCTGTCGGAAGCTCGGACGATGCCAATCCTGCAGGATTTGTGCTGTCGGAGGCTCGTACGATGCCAATCCTGCAGGATAAGTGCTGTCGGAGGCTCGGACGATGCCAATCCTGCAGGATAAGTGCTGTCGGAAGCTCGGACGATGCCAATCCTACAGGATAAGTGCTGTCGGAGGCTCGGACGATGCCAATCCTGTAGGATAAGTGTTGCCGACTGCGGACGGAATGATAAATCTTAACGAAAACAAAACATACGATGATGAAAAGAATGATTTTTACAGCGATGTTGCTGCACTGCGTCTGTGCAGGCATCGGGGCGGACAGCCTGACGGGAAAAGTGACGGATGAGGCGCATCGGGGAGTGGCGTACGCCAATGTGGTGCTGCTCGCGCTGCCCGATTCGGTTTTTGTGGCTGGCACGGTGAGCGATGCCGACGGATGTTTCATGCTGGAGGCTTCGGCTCCGGGCGAAGGCTTGCTGCGGTTCTCGTGCTTGGGCTACCGCTCGTGCACGGTTCCGGCAAGCGGCTTTACGGGCGAAGTGACGCTGTGCGAAGAGAGCGTTCGGCTGCAGGGCGTGGAGGTGGTGGCGGAACGTCCCGTTCATCAGCTGAAAGACGGCGCGCTGCTGACCCGCGTGGAGGGCACGGCGTTGAGCCAATACCACCGCATCAACGATATGCTAGCAGTGTTGCCGGGGATGACGTTCACCGTGTCGGGCGAGGTGGAAGTGTTCGGCTTGGGCACTCCGGTGATTTACATCAACAACCGCAAGGCGCGTGCCGACGAGCTGCAGCAGCTCACGCCGCAAGACATCCGTTCGGTGGAGCTGATTACCAATCCGGGCGCACGCTACGACGCCGAGGGGAAAGCGGTGCTGAAGGTCTATACCTTGCGCCGTGACGACGGGCATGCCTTGCTGGCGGAGCACGTGTCGGAGCAGGGCAGGCGGTATTCCGACTACGAGACGCTGCGCTACGACTACTGGAACCGGAAGCTCCACGTGTCGGCGTATTACCAGTATGCCGATTACCGTTCGGTGGTGAACCAGCCGCAATCGCACGAGCTGGTGTTGGGCGACAGCCTGTATCTGTACCGGAATCCCGACCAGGGCGACCGCCGCGACACGAAGCAACATACGTGGTACGCTAATGCAGATTATGAGCTTACCGCCCGTCACGTGATAGGGGCGAAGGTGGAAGGCACACATACACGTGACTATACGTTCCGTACCGGGAGCCTGGCATACGGGTGGAGCCATACGCCGCTGGCGGAAAAGGACATCGACAACGATTACCTGAACCGCACCGACGTGTATCACGCCAACCTGTTCCATAACGCCGACTGGAGCGACCGGCTTTCGTCCGCCCTCAACCTCGACTTTGTGTACAACCGGAACCGCTACCGGCAGGCGACGGCGGAAACAAGTTCGGGCGAATGGCTGGAAACAGAAAGCCGTGGGAAGGGGAATTTGTCGATTGCCTCGGGCCAGTTGGCGTTCGATTACCGCCCTGCCTCCGGTGTGCAGGTGGGCTTTGGAAGCGACGTGAGCCGGGTGCATACGCACAACGAACTGCAGAGCACGGCAGACAATGTGGCGGCTTCGCTTTACGATGAAGACGAGGTGCGTGCGGCGGCGTTTGCGGACGTGTCGGCAGAGGCGGGCAGCTTCTCTTTCCGGGCAGGTGTGCGTTACGAATATATGCAGATGAAGTTCCGCGACCGGCTGGACGCTTCGGGCAACCTGACCCACCGCTTTCACAACGTCTATCCTTCGGCAAGCGTCAGCTACAAGCGTAACGGCTGGAGCCAGACGCTGTCTTTCTCGTCGCGCACCACACGTCCTTCGTTCCGCCAGCTGAGCAACGCCGTCTATTACAGCAACGAGTTCATGTACCAGCGGGGTAATCCGCTGCTGCTTCCTGCCACGGCGTACAAACTGGAGTGGAGCATCAGCCACAAACCCTTTTATTTCAGCGCGAGCTATACGTACGAGAAGAACCACCTGTCCACCTGCCATGAGGAAGAAGCGGGAAACCGAATCATCAGCACCTTTTGCAATTACCGCCGCATTCAGTACCTGAAGGCGACGCTGAACATTCAGAAGACGTTCGGCATCTGGCATCCTTCCCTTACGCTGGGCATCAGCCAGCCCTTTTTCGAAGTGATGTACCGGGGCGAGCCGCTTGCGTATAATTCGCCCAACTGCACCGCCGCGCTCAACCAGCAGTTCACGTTCCGGAAAGACTACCTGCTGAGCGTGTATTACGCCTTCTATTCCGGCGGCGATTTGGGGAGCGTGTCCATTCGTCCTTACCAAATGCTGAATCTGGAATTGCAGAAAGATTTCTTCGAGAAGCGTTTCAGCGTCAGTCTGAAGGCTTACGACCTGCTGCACACCATGAAGTTCCGTGAAGAGCAGCGTGAGGGAAACCTCCGTTTCACCCAGACCGAAGACTACCAGCTATGGAATTTCTCCGTCAGCCTGGTCTTCCGTTTCAATCAGTTGAAGAACACGTACCGCGGCAAGAACTCTTCGGCAAGCGATATGGAGCGGATGTGACGAAAGGTATTAGGTGACAAGGTACTAGGTACTAGGTTCTGAATAGCTTGGTTTACATCAGCAGGACTATTTGAAACCTAGTCCCTGGTCACCTGGTTACCTAGTTACCTGATTTCAGTTTTGCCGTGAATGCCTTGGCTTTTTCCAGTGTGGCAGCTTCCTCTTCGGGAGAGGCATAGGCATGCTTGTATCCTTTTATCACGTTCCATTCACCGCGGGTGAAGTCGGGGAAAGCTACCGGTGCGCAGCCATTGTCCATCGACAGTTCGCCCAGTTCGGCAAGGCAGCACCATTCGGCAAGGTCGTACACGTCCATGTCCAGCGGCAATCCGTTCTGCAGGCAATATACTAAACGGCTGTCCATAATGAAGTCCATACCTCCATGTCCGCCTACTTCTTTTGCCATCTCGCCATATTTCTTCAGGATCGGGTGCTGGTATTTGGCTACCAAGGCTTCTTGCTCAGCTTTCGGAAGGAAGCCGTGTGCGCTGAGGTCGTCCACTTTCGGCTGTACGCCCGAAGCCGAAAGCTGTTCGCTGTCGAGCGCATAGCCTTCTACCGGATATTTGTTGGCGAATCCTTTCGTGCCGGTCAGCTGGTACAGGCGGCTGTAAGGCTGGGGTGTCATTACATCGTGCTGGATTTCAATCACCTTGCCGTTTGCTGTGCGGATAAGGGTGGTGGTATGGTCGCCGTTGCGGAAATTCGTGCAGGCGGAATCGGTGCGTGCTTCTACCAGTGCCTTGCCTACTACCGACTTGGTGTCCATCGCTACCAGCGTCTCCATGCGGTCGCCCCGGTGGATGTTCAAGGCTTGTGCCACGGGACCTAAGCCATGGGTAGCATATACGTCACCGCGGTGTCGCATGTTGTAGTCCAGCCGCCAGCCCAGCTTGTCGTCCTCGCCGTTCTTCCAGTAGTGGTCCCAAAATTCGTTCAAGTTGTGGATGTAAGCTCCTTGTGCACGGATAATTTCGCCGAACACGCCTTGTTGCGCCATGTTCAACGTGTTCATCTCGAACCAGTCGTAGCAGCAGTTCTCCAGAATCATGCAGTGCTTGCGGTTCTTTTCGCTCAGGTCAATCAGTTCCCAGCATTCTTTCAGGTTCATAGCCGAAGGTACTTCGATAGCTACGTTCTTGCCGTTCTCCAGTGCGCATTTGGCGATGGGGAAGTGGTGTAGCCAGTCGGCGGCGATGTACACTAAGTCGATGTCATCGCGTTTGCACAACTCTTCATATCCTTTCTCGCCGGAGTAGATGGCGGCTTTGGGCAGCGAAGCTTTCTGCAACAATTTCTGGCAGGCTTCGGCACGCTCCTGTTCATAGTCGCACAAGGCTACAATCTGTGTACCCGGAATGTAGGTGAAGCGTTCCACGGCTCCCGGACCTCGCATGCCTAACCCTACGAATCCTACACGTACCACTTCCATTTTGGGAAGGGCAAGCCCCAATACACTTTTCTGTCCCGCTGGGCGTTCGGGCGTTTTTACTACGATGGTTCCTTGTTTCCATTCCCACTGTGTGCCTTTATCGTTTGTCTGCACTGTCGAGTCGGGTTGTGTAGTACAAGCTCCAAGGGCTAAACACAGCCCTAAAGCCAATGTTTGGATGGTTTTCATACTTCTTTTGTTTATGGTTTTTATAATGGATGTTTTTGTTTGAAACGCAGATTTTCGCGGATTGACGCAGATTTGAATGCTTTGCAATCAGTCGATTTGAGAAGCTGTTTTGAATTTCTCCAAAAAGTTTTTCTTGGCTTGATGTATCCGTTTTCGTGTGTGCTTTGGGCGATTTTTTGGTCCTTTTCGCTCCTGTTCTTCGTCAGATAGCCCGC
>NZ_NFKD01000059.1:0-28182 GCF_002160215.1 Bacteroides sp. An19
GGTCCTTTCCGCTCCTGTTCTTCGTCAGATAGCCCGCTATCTTCCTCATCACAAAAGCGAAAATGCCTCAAAAACTCATCCCAAATCATCGCACGATAAATTCAAAACAGCTTCTTAATTCTATCTCAATAAATGTAAGGAAGATAAGTGCCAATGGAAAAAGGTGGACTTTTACCGGTTTCACGGAATAATGGAAAAGCAGAGGAAAGCAATCAGTTTATTTCCGGCGGAAAAATTACAAGTTTTCTTCCATATCTCCGAAAAAATGTGCGACTAAATTGCTGAACGGATTAAATCCTTTCTTACCAAATCGGGGAAACAATGCTGTCTTCCCGATGGATGGTGATGGTACGTTGTTTGGTTGAATCCGCGTGGATGCTGGTTGCATCTCCACGTGTCGTGAAATACACATAGTTTCCCATATCATAGAAACGGTATACTTTCACTCCGTCGTGCTGGAACAGGTAATCTATCGTATAGGTATCGTTGTTGCTTGGCTTTTCGTATCGCAAAGGGACATTCAGGTTGCAGGAAATCATTAACGTGCTGCATACGAGCAGGCAGAATTGGAAGCGTTTTTTCATATCGGTAAGGTTGAAGAGTTTAGAATGAAGAAGAGAAACTTATCAGTTAACCTTATTCTCATTCTTCATTCTTAACTCTTCATTCTTCATTCTAAAAAAGTTATTTCTTCAGTGCGGCGATGCTTTCTTTCAGTGCGGCAATCTTAGTTTCAGCATCTGCCTGCTTCTTGCGCTCCATTTCAATCACATTGGCAGGCGCTTTGCTTACGAACTTCTCGTTGCCTAACTTTTTCAGCACGCTCTGCAGGAATCCTTCCTGGTATTTCAGGTCGGCTTCTAGCTTTTTCAATTCTTCTTCTACATTGATGAGGTTGCCCAATGGCACGGCATATTCGGTAGTACCTACCATGAAGGCCGCTGCGCCTTCTGCTTTTGCTTCTACCGTATGGATATCGGACAGGTTTCCCATCTTTGCCAGGATAGAATTGAATGCGGATACCGGATTTGCTCCAACCACTTCCAAAGCCAGGGTTTCTTTCTGTGCAATGTTCTTTTGCAAGCGGATGGTGCGGATGCCTCCGATGACTTCTTTTACCTTCTCGAAATCGTTTACCAAAGCTTCGTTGAACCCTTCCGCTTTGTCCAGCTGTTGCGTCATGATGCTTTCGCCGGGCTGGCGGTCGTAGATGTGTTGCCACAATTCTTCGGTGATGAACGGCATGAACGGATGCAACTGCATGAGCAAGGCTTCGAAGAACTTCAGGGTCTGTTCGTAGGTGGTGCGGTCGATGGGTTGTCCGTATGCGGGCTTCACCATTTCGAGGTACCAGCTTGAGAATTCGTCCCAGAAGAGTTTGTAAACTGCCATCAGCGCTTCGCTCAGGCGGTATTTGCCGAATAAGTCTGTCACTTCAAGGGTGGTTTTTGCCAGCATTGCCTTGAACCATTCCGTGGCGATGCGGGCATATTCGGGCTGTTCGATGTCGGCCACGTTCCATCCTTTCACCAGACGGAAGGCGTTCCATATCTTGTTGTTGAAATTACGTCCTTGTTCGCACAGCGCATCGTCGAACAAGATATCGTTTCCGGCGGGAGCTGAAAGCATCATCCCCATGCGCACGCCATCGGCACCGTATTTCTCTATCAGTTCCAGCGGGTCGGGCGAGTTGCCTAACGACTTCGACATCTTGCGTCCGATTTTGTCACGCACGATACCGGTAAAGTACACGTTGCGGAACGGCATGTCGTGTTTGTATTCATAACCTGCCATAATCATACGTGCCACCCAGAAGAAGATGATGTCCGGTCCGGTCACCAAGTCGCTCGTCGGGTAGTAGTAGTTGATTTCCTCATTGTCCGGGTCGAGGATGCCATTGAACAGCGAGATGGGCCAAAGCCATGAAGAGAACCACGTATCGAGGCAGTCTTCGTCCTGACGGAGGTCTTCCGCTTTCATATTGGGGTTGCCGGTCTTCTGCTTGGCGAGTTCGAGAGCCTCTTCGGGTGTTTCGGCTACTACATATCCTCCCTGCGGCAGATAGTATGCTGGGATGCGGTGTCCCCACCAAAGCTGGCGGCTGATGCACCAGTCCTTGATGTTCTCCAGCCAGTTGCGGTACGTATTCTTGTACTTGGCAGGATAGAATTTCAGTTCATCGTTCATTACCGGAGGCAATGCCATATCGGCAAAGTGCTGCATCTTGAGGAACCATTGCATCGAGAGCTTCGGCTCGATAGGCACGTTGGTGCGTTCCGAAAAGCCTACCTTGTTGGTATAGGCTTCCACTTTCTCCATCAGTCCGGCTTCTTCCAGGTCCTTTTCGATTTGCTTGCGTACCTCGAAGCGGTCCATGCCTACATAAAGTCCGGCGGCTTCGCTGATGGTTCCGTTGTCGTTGAAGATATCGATGCTTTGCAAGTTGTGCTTTTCGCCCAGCATATAGTCGTTTACATCGTGTGCCGGCGTAACCTTCAAGCAGCCTGTACCGAATTCGATATCCACATAATCATCTTCGATAACCGGAATCACACGGTTCACCAGCGGAACAATCACTTTCTTGCCTTTCAGCCATTGGTTCTTCGGGTCGTTGGGGTTGATACACATCGCCGTATCACCCATGATGGTTTCGGGACGGGTGGTGGCTACTACGGCATAGCGTCCTTCGGAATCTCCTTCTACCTTATAGCGGAGATAATAGAGCTTGCTATGTTCTTCCTTATAGATAACTTCTTCGTCAGAAAGTGCGGTCAGGGCTTTCGGGTCCCAGTTCACCATTCGCACACCGCGATAGATAAGTCCTTTATTGTATAAGTCTACAAAGACACGGATGACGCTCTTGCTGCGCGTTTCGTCCATGGTGAATGCCGTGCGGTCCCAGTCGCACGATGCGCCCAGCTTGCGTAATTGCTTCAGGATGATGCCTCCGTGTTCGTCTGTCCACGCCCATGCGTGTTTCAGGAATTCATCGCGTGTCAGGTCGGTTTTCTTAATGCCTTCTTGTGCCAGCTTGTTTACAACTTTGGCTTCGGTGGCAATCGAGGCATGGTCGGTTCCCGGCACCCAGCAGGCATTCTTGCCGGTCATGCGTGCGCGGCGCACCAGGATGTCCTGAATGGTATTGTTAAGCATGTGTCCCATGTGGAGCACGCCGGTCACGTTGGGCGGCGGGATGACGATGGTGTACGGCTCACGTCCGTCGGGTTTCGAACTGAATAGTTTGTTGTCCAGCCAATACTGGTACCATTTCCCCTCCACATCTGCGGGATTGTACTTACTTGCTAATTCCATCTTATTTTATTCGTTTTTAATGTTTACCTTATTCTGCTTCAGCGTGCAAAGGTAATAAATTCTTTGGAATATGCATATAAAATCAGCAGAATCAAATGGCGTGACATGATGTGCCGGGGCAAGCGGATGAAGCTATGGGGCTGTACGGGAAGGAATGCCGGTTTGTATTAAAGGTTTTATCGGGTTGAGCGTATAGTTTTATCGGGTGAGAACGGTAGTTTTAGCCTGTTGAAACCGGTCTGAAACTAAGAAGCTGTTTTGAATTTCTCCAAAAAGTTTTTCTTGTCTTGATGTATCCGTTTTCGTGTGTGCTTTGGGCGATTTTTTTGTCTTTTTCTCTCCTGTTCTTCGTCAGATAGCCCGCTATCTTCCTCATCACAGAAGCGAAAATGCCTCAAAAACTCATCCCAAATCATCGCACGATAAATTCAAAACAGCTTCTAAGCCGCTCCGCCAGATGCATCTGCACGCATCTGGCGGAGCGGCTTAGTATTTGTTTGCAGGAGTAAAGAACCGGGAATGTGTTATCTCAGTTCGTCCGACGTGTAGCCTTTCGGGAGCGGTCGGCAATTGTACCCGGATGCCATGATTTCTCCGTATGCGCCTGCAGAGCGGATGGCAAGAAAATCGCCACGATGTGTGCGGTTCAGGTCGATGGCTTTTCCAAAGACATCGGACGATTCGCAAATAGGTCCTACTACATCGTAGGTTTCCACCGGTTCTTCGGAGGAAATGTTTTCTATCTTGTGGTATGCTTGGTAAAGGGCAGGGCGGATGAGGTCGGTCATGCCTGCATCGGCGATGGCGAATTGCTTGTTGGTGCCTTGTTTCACGTATATGACGCGTGTGATGAGGCTTCCGCATTGTCCTACTACAGAACGGCCCAGCTCGAAGTGCAAAGTCTGTTGTGGGCGAAGCTTCAGGTGCTTGTGGTAGGTAGCAAAGTATTCGGCAAAGTCGGGGATGGATTGCCGGTTGGGATGCGCGTAATCGATGCCCAGCCCTCCTCCTACGTTGATATGTTCCACGATGATTTGGCGTGCGTAGAGTTTTTCCTGCAATTCGTTTACACGGTTGCACAGGGCGATGAAGTCTCCCATGTCTAGGATTTGCGAACCGATGTGGAAGTGCAGGCCGACGAACTTCACGTGGTTCATTTCGAGTGCCCGGTCGATAACCTTATCCATATCCTGCATGCTGATGCCGAACTTGTTTTCGGCAAGGCCTGTGGTGATATTGGCATGTGTATGTGCTCCTACATCGGGATTGATGCGGAAAGCTACGCGTGCTATCTTGTTCTTGCCGGCAGCCAGCTGGTTGATGACTTCCAGTTCGGGAACAGACTCTACGTTGAAGCAAAAGATGTCGTGGTCGAGTGCAAGGTTGATTTCCTTGTCGGTCTTGCCCACTCCGGCAAATACGATCTTGCTTGCGGGAAACCCTGCTTGGATAGCCGCTTCTATCTCCCAGCCGCTTACGCAATCCACTCCCAGTCCGCTCTCGCGGATGATGCCTAAGATTTTAGGATTGGCGTTTGCCTTGATGGCATAGTGCACACAGAATTTGTTGTACTTTCCGGCTTCGGTGCGGATAACGTTCAATGTCTCGCGCAACAGGTCGGCGTTGTAATAATAAAAAGGAGTTTCTACGTTTTGGAATCTCTCTACAGGAAAAATACCTTTCATAATCGATTTGTATTAAGTATTATAAAAAAAGCGGACGATGCGGTTTGTGTTACAACCGTACCATCCGCTTTCCGTGTTATATAAAAGTTATGAAGAAGATTTCGTTATTTGCCGGTATTGAACAGCACGTCGCTCAAGGATTGCAAGGCTTTCTTCTTGTCGCATTCCCGAATCAGGAACGAGATATTGTAGTTGCTGCCTCCGAATGAAATCATACGTACCGGAATGTCACGCATCGCATCGAGTGCTTTGGCTTCGAAGCCCACGTTTTCCCATTCCAGGTCACCCACAACGCATACGATGCACATGTCGTGGTCAACGGTAACGGTGCCGTATTTCTTCAAGTCATTGACAATTTCATTTAAATGTTTGGTATTGTCTATCGACATCGATACGCCTACTTCCGAGGTGCAGACCATATCAATGGCGGTCTGGTAGCTTTCGAATATTTCGAATACTTTCCGCAAGAACCCGTAAGCCAGCAGCATACGGCTCGACTTGATTTTAATGGCTGTTATGTTGTCTTTGGCAGCTACGGCTTTGATTTTCCCCTTTTCGGTATCATTTGAAATCAAGGTGCCGGGGGCGCTTGGTTCCATCGTATTCAGCAGGCGCACCGGAATATTGGCATATTTGGCAGGCTGGATGCAGGTGGGGTGCAGGATTTTAGCACCGAAGTATGCCAGTTCTGCGGCTTCTTCGAAATGCAGCTGGCGTACGGGCGATGTTTTGTCAACCACACGCGGGTCATTGTCGTGCATGCCGTCGATGTCGGTCCATATCTGGATTTCAGAAGCGTTGATAGCGGCTCCGATGAGGGATGCGGTATAGTCGCTTCCGCCCCGTTGCAGGTTGTCGATTTCGCCGTATGCGTTGCGGCAGATGAATCCTTGGGTGATGTAGATGTCTTGTCCCGCATGTGCTTCCAGCTGTGCGGCAAGTTTCTCGCGGATATAATTCAAGTCAGGTTCACTGTTTTTGTCCGTGCGCATGAATTCCAGTGCAGGAATCAAATAGGCTTTTACGCCTTGTTCGCACAGGTAGTTGGTAACCATGTTGGTAGAGATGATTTCTCCTTGTGCCAAGATTACCTTTTCTTCGAACAACGTAAAAATATCTTTTGTAAACGACCGGATGTAATCGAATACCGATTTTACAAATTCCAGTGTCTTCTGTTTATACTCCTCTGTAGAATAAAGTTCATCAATGTGTTGTTTGTATTTGCTTTCCAACCTGTTGATGATTTCATTCGCACCTTCCGGGTTTTTCTTGTACAGATAATCTGAAATTTCGACCAAGGTATTGGTTGTACCCGACATGGCAGACAGGACTACGATTTTCTGTTCGCCGTCGGTAATCAATTTGGCAACGTCTTTCATTCTCTGTGCCGAGCCTACCGACGTTCCTCCAAACTTTAAAACTTTCATTTTCAGTTTCGAATTTTTAATTGTTCTGTTTAAATACTTTTTTCTTTTCTGTGCGCAAAGATACGAATATTTCACGGTCTTTTTATGATTTGCCGCTAAAATCTTGGTCTCTTTGTTTTTTTTAGGATTCGCCAATGCGTTGCAAATGATGCTGTTCGCAACGGTAAACGATTCCCGGATATTCGGAGAGTAGGTGAAGGTTATGGGTAGTCATAATGATAGCCGAGCCTTGATTGCATATTTCCTTCAGCAGTTCCACGATGTTTCGTCCGGTTTCCACATCCAGATTTCCTGTCGGTTCATCGGCGAGGATAATATCTGGACTGTTCAGTATGGCGCGCGCTATCACGATGCGTTGCTGTTCGCCTCCGGACAGTTCGTTGGGCATCTTATAGCCTTTGTTTTCCATGCCTACCCGTTCGAGTACTTCCGCAATACGGTTTTCGATGGCTTGCCGTTGTCTCCATCCGGTGGCACGCAATACAAATTCCAGGTTGTCGTGTACGGTCCGGTCGATAAGTAGCTGGAAGTCTTGGAACACGATACCCAGTTTACGCCGCAATTCGGAAATATTCTTTTGCTTCAGTTTTTTCATATCATAGCCCAATACGGTGGCTTCTCCTTTCGCAATGTCCAGTTCTCCGTAAATTGTTTTCAGGAGAGTAGATTTTCCGCTTCCCACTTTGCCGATGATGTAGACGAACTCTCCTTTATGCAGTTCGAAGTCCACATCATGCAGGACGCAGAGAGCCTGTTGGTCGATTTCCACTCCTTTGTATCGGATTAGCGGTGTTTCGTCCATAAGTCATCAATGTTTTTTCCAGGTTGCGCTATGACGTTCTTTCAATTCCCGTGCCAGGTCTTCGATGCGGTATCCTTTTGAGGTGAGTAGTACAATCAGGTGATACAGCAGGTCGGCTCCTTCGTAAATCAGACGTTCATCGGTACCGTTACAAGCCTCGATAATGGTTTCTACAGCTTCTTCGCCTACTTTTTGTGCCATCTTATTGACTCCGGAGCGGAACAGGCTGGTAGTATATGAGTGTTCGGGCATTTCTTCGTGGCGCTTGTCGATGAAGTCTTGCAATTCTTTCAAGAACATGATGTCTTGCTCGTTTTTTTCTCCCCAGCAGGTGTCGGTGCCCGTATGGCATACAGGACCGGTCGGGTGTGCCTGAATGAGCAAGGTATCATTGTCGCAATCGCTCTTTATGGAAACTACTTCCAGAAAGTTCCCGCTGGTTTCGCCTTTCGTCCATAAGCGTTGTTTAGTACGGCTATAGAACGTGACTTTGCCTGTTGTCAAGGTCTTTTCGTAGGCTTCTTTGTTCATGAATCCAAGCATAAGCACTTTTTGGGTATAGCTGTCTTGGATAATGGCAGGGACTAATCCGTCCATTTTATCAAAGTCGGGTTGCATAGTTTTTTCATTTTAAGGGTTATGAGATATATAATCAGTTAAATTCTTACGTTAATGCCTTCCGTATGGAGGTATGCTTTCAGTTCGGGTATGGGTATTTCGCCGAAATGGAATACACTTGCCGCCAGTGCCGCATCGGCTTTCCCTTGCGTGAACGCGTCTTTGAAATGCTGTTTGTTCCCGGCTCCTCCCGAAGCGATGACCGGAATGGTTAATGTGTCACTCAGTATTGCCAGTGCCTTGTTTGCGTATCCGTTTTTCACTCCGTCGTGGTCCATGCTGGTGAAAAGTATCTCTCCGGCTCCCCGTTCGTTGGCTTCATGCGCCCAATTGAACAAGTCCTTTTCGGTTTCCACCCGTCCTCCGTTCAGATAACATTTCCATCCTTTTTCCGTTTGGCGGGCATCAATGGCAACCACACATACTTGAGAACCGAAATGCTGGGCTATGTCATCAATGAGTTGGGGATTCCGGATAGCGGCAGAATTGACCGATACTTTATCGGCACCGGCATTCAGCAGGCGCTCCACATCGCTTAGCTCGTGAATGCCTCCGCCTACGGTAAACGGGATATTGATGCAGGCAGCTATGCGTTTCACTAAGTCGGTAAACGTTTTCCGTCCTTCGTGGCTGGCTGTAATGTCCAGGTAGACCAGTTCATCGGCTCCTTGCTCGCTGTAGAGTTGTCCCAGTTCCACGGGGTCGCCTGCTTCGCGCAAGTTGATGAAGTTGGTTCCTTTTACGGTTTGTCCGTTCTTTATATCCAGACAGGGTATGATTCGTTTTGCTAACATGCGCTCTACTCCTTATTATATTATATAGTGGCTAAGTTCTTTTAGTGAAATCCGTCCTTCGTAAATGGCTTTCCCGAATACAACGGCAGGGATGCCTGCTTCATCCAGTTTCAGGATATCATCCATACAGCTGATGCCTCCGCTGGCTATCAGGTAAATTCCGGGGCAGGCTTTCAGTATGTCTTGATAGAGCGGGAGAGAAGGACCGTCCAGCATTCCGTCATGGCTGATGTCGGTACACAATACTTTGGTGATTCCTTTTTGTGTGTATTGCTCTAAGAAGGGCATCAGTTCCATCGGGCTTTCTTCTTTCCAGCCGTTGATGGCGATTTTGCGGTCTTTCACATCCGCTCCCAGAATGATTTTCTCGTTCCCGTAGGTTTGCAGCCATTCACAGAACCATTCGGGGTGTTTCACGGCTACGCTGCCCAGTGTGACCATTTCGGCACCGCTCTCGAATGCGATTTCGATATCGCCCGATGTTTTGATTCCTCCGCCGAAATCGATGATGAGCGAGGTATGAGTGGCAATCTGTTCCAACGTACGGTAATTCACTATATGGTGGGATGCGGCTCCGTCTAAGTCGACCACATGTAACCTGCGGATGCCGTATGCTTCGAACTCTTTGGCTACTTCCAGCGGATTCTCGTTGTAGACCTTCTTCGAATTGTAATTGCCTTGCGAGAGACGGACACATTTTCCATCAATGATGTCGATGGCTGGGATTAGTTCTATCATGTCAGTATGCTATGTTTAAAAAGTTCTGTAATATACGTTCTCCGGTTTTCCCGCTCTTTTCGGGATGAAACTGGGTGGCATAGAAGTTGTCTTTGTGCAGGGCGGCACTGAAGGGCAGGATATAGTCTGTCCGGGCTGCCGTAAAATCGTTTAGCGGAACGTAATAGCTATGTACGAAATAGACAAATTCTTCTTGTTCGAAACCGTTGAACAATAGCTTGTCTGTGCATTGGATGGTATTCCAACCCATGTGGGGCACTTTGTCTTCGTGGCGGACAGGATGGAAACGCTTGACATCTACATCGAAAATGCCCAAGCACGAGACATCACCTTCTTCCGAATGCCGGCACATCAATTGCATGCCCAGGCAAATGCCTAAAACGGGTTGTTTCAGGTCGGTGATCAGCCGGTCCAGCTGATGCTCCTGAAGGTATTCCATGGTGTTCTTGGCTTCTCCAACGCCCGGAAAGATGACTTTATCCGCTTTTCGGATAAGTTCCTTGTCGGCGGTAATGACCGGCTCTATCCCTAACCGGCGCAAGGCATAGTCTATCGAGAAGATGTTTCCTGCATTGTATTTGATAATCGCTACATTCATGCTTTTTCTCTTGTTTCTTTTTTGTTTTTGCAAAAATAGCGAATTATTGTTGAATTCCTATTATTTGTAGCAGAAAGATGTAGTTTTGTTTGGAATGTGTTGCATTTAGAATAAAACGATACCGGCTTCGAAAGTCCCTTTATGGTCTAAGGTGTGTCCCTTGCTATACGGGCGTGTCCAGACATAGCCGCCCGAGGCGAAGATGCCCAGTCTTTTCGTTATGCGGAACTCCAGATTCAGGCGTGGTTGAAGGGCATAAGTCCGTGCAGGATATCCTTTGTGTTTGTTATCAAGTGTTTCGATGTGGTAAAATCCAGCATCGGCACTGATTTCCAACAGGCGGCAAAGCGGGAGGTATATACCGGCGCGGTAGAAAGCAGAAGCCGAGAGATCGTGGTCAAGATCGAAGTACCATGCACCTCCGCCCAGTTCGGTGTAAGTGAACCGGTTCTTGAAGCGCACCGCCACGTTTGCTTTATTCAAGTTCCCGCTCGAAACTATCAGCTGAATGTGTGTGCGTGGTGAAATATTGATGCACCCTATCTGGTGAGCAAGGCTGTCTGAGCTGAGGTTGAAAAAGCCCAGTTGCAGGCTTTTGTGACCATGGCTGGAGATATTGGCTATTCCCAGCTGTACTCCTTTGTTTTCAGCACTGTAGTTTCCCAGACCTAGTTGCACGCCCTGGTTCGTGACCGCTACATTACCTAACATTGCTAGTTGTACGCCTTGGTTGGCACTGCCCACTACATTCAGTAAAGAGGTGAGTTGCATACCGCGTATGGTGTCTTTACAAGCATTCATCAGTCCTCCCAACATCAGTCCGTTTTGGTCTTGTCCGGTAATATTGGCTATTCCTGCAAGCTGCACTCCCGATGAATTTCCATTGCTCATATTCAGCAACCCGCTGAAAAGAATGCCGCGCGTGTTTCTTGCACTCATATTGCCAATGCCTGACAATGCGAATCCGTTTATCGTTCCTCCGTTTACATTGACCAGGCCGCCCAACACGATGCCGGATGTGTTCCTGCCCGTTACATTGGCAATGCCTGCCAGCTGGAATCCTGCAGCGTCCACCCCTGTGATATTGGTCAGTCCTGTTACCTGAAGACCTTTTGAATGGTGGTAGGTTACGCTGGACAAGGCGTTGATGCCCATACCGTTCAAGCATGGGTAGTTACTCAGTAGTCCAAGGTTGAAGTATGTGCGCGAAGGCTGCTTTTTCTGATTTGTAATGTTCAGTGCAAGGTGGATGCCCTTTTTCTGTCCTTTCTGGGTGTGTAGTTGGGCGTTTGCCGGCAGCACTGTGGCCATAAGCAGGCAGGTATATAAAATACCTGCCAATAGCGTGTTTGGTTTCATATAATTTGAATGTTGTCTATCACAGAGTATACAGTTGCGGAGAAAACCGGACGTTGAAAAATAAAAACCTCCGTGTGAATCTGCATACTCCGTGATGAGAATAAATGACATACATTGAATCCGTTCTCTTTACTTGACTTCCTGATACAGGAAACGCTTGATACTTTTCTTCGGGGTTTTCTCAAATTCCTCGGGATAGATGCGTACGGCGGCTATCTGCGAGTACGAAGGGAGGGCGGCGTTCAGCATCGTCCGGTTTTCTTCCATTTTTGCTTCAATGTCCTGGTCGGTCATCCCCTGAGCATAGGCAGCTTCAAAGTCAGGATATATCAAGGCTGCCAGCCGGTTGTCGCGTTGTTGGATGACGATGCATTCTGCTACGAACGGAAGGTTGTTCAGTTGTTCCTCGATTTCTTCCGGGTAGATGTTCTGTCCTGACGGACCGAGCAACATGTTCTTGCTCCGTCCCTTAATAAAGAGATTGCCTTCTGCATCGATGATGCCTAAATCGCCCGTATGTAGCCATCCGTCCTTATCAATTGCCTGGGCGGTAGATTCGGGGTTCTTGTAGTAACCTAACATTACGTTGTCACCCCGCACCAGAATTTCGCCCACCGTATAATGTGGTTCGGGGCTATCGATACGTATTTCCATCCGTGGCGCAGCTTTTCCACATGAGCCTGGGCGGAATCGTTTCCAGTCTTCGTAACTAATGATGGGACCACATTCTGTCATTCCGTAGCCTACGGTGTAAGGGAAATCCAGCCCTTTCAGGAAAGTTTCCACTTCACTGTTGAAAGCGGCGCCGCCTACGATGATTTCGTAGAACTGTCCTCCGAATCCCTTCACCAGTTGTTCACGGATGGCTTCGTTTATCTTTCCGTTGATGATGGGGAGTTTCATGAGCATTTTCATCTTGAGTGTTTCTGTTTTTGGCTGTACACCTTTTTTGATGATTTTCTCGATGATAAGCGGCACGGCAATAACGATGTGTGGCTTCACGTCAGTAAATGCCTGAGCGATGATTTTCGGACTGGGCATACGCGTGAGAAAGAATACGTGGCACCCGGCGCATAACTCGTAAAGAAACTCGAAAGCCAACCCATACATGTGCGCCATAGGAAGCATTGACACTACGCGGTTACCCGGCTGGAGGGGAAGTACTTCGAAGGCGAACTGGGTGTTCGACCAAAGTGAGCGGTAGGGTAGCATAACTCCTTTTGAGAAGCTGGTAGTACCTGATGTGTAGTTGATTACTGCTAGTTCTTCTTCCGCATCGCGACGGTAGGTCACGTGTTCGCGGCGGAAATTGCGGGGATATTTCTTACCGAACAGCTCGTTCAAGTGCTCGCGTGCGTATTCCAGTTGTTTGCTCCGGCATACCAGCAGGGTGAAGTCGGTCATCAGAATGATGCCTTCCAGCCGGGGCATCTCAGCTTCGTTGAGGCTTTCCCATGCCATGTCACCCACAAAGAGCAGACGCGCGTCCGAATGGTTGACGATGTTATGGATATTGTCTGCCTTGAATTCGTGGAGGATAGGTACTGCCACTGCGCCGTAGGTCAGTGTGGCGAGGAATGCCACTCCCCAGTGCGAACTGTTCCTGCCGCAGATGGCCACCTTGTCGCCGGCCTGTATGCCGCTTTCCTTTAGCAGGATATGCAGCTTTTCTATTTTTCGTGCCAGATCCTTATATTGCAGGGTGGCACCTTTGTAATCGGTCAGCGCATCAAGGTCCCAGTTCGTTTTGATGCTCTGCTCTATGAGCGCTAAGAAACTTTTTTCCATAATTAGGGTATATTGGTTGCACAACTCGTGCGATATTGTGCAAATATATCCTTTTATTCTTACCTGTGCAATGATACGGGCGTTTTCTTTGCAAAATATGTGTTTCTCTGCGTCATCGTGACTTCAAGCATGCATTTTGATGAACATAAGTGAGTTGGCCGTTTCACATAAGTAAGTCGGGCGTTTCACATAAGTGAGTCAGTCTTATCACTTATGTTCGTTTAAGGGGGCTTTTGACGATTTGTCCTGAATTTATTTATTCGTGGTGTTCGCTGTAATATTTCATAAATTGCGTGCGCTCGAAAGGATTGATGTCGCCTGCCACTTGTGCGTTGAGTTTGCCTTTGTATTGCGCCAGCGTATCAAAACCTTTGTTGTCCATCCATTGTGACAATTCATCAAGCATGGTAGCGATGACAGGGGTACCATGACGATATACAGCCGTACAGACTTCAGCGGCTGCAGCTCCTGCCAAGATTGACTTAGCGAGGCATTTCCCGTTGTGTACGCCTCCTGATATGGCGTAGTCTAGTTGGGGTACGGCAGCGGAAGCTATAGCGGTCCAACGCAGGCGGGAGGCTAGTTCGCCCGGCTGGCTCATCACATCGGTGCTACCGATGGTAAGTCGGTCGATGTCGATGTCGGGCTGGTAGAGCCTGTTGAATAAAACCACGGCATCTGCACCGTTAGCGTAGAGTTGGTCGATAAGAGTTACGGGATTGGTGAAGTTGTTTCCCAGTTTCATGATGACAGGTATTTTCACTTCCTTCTTCATACGGCGTAGAATGTTAAGGTGACGTTGTTCGAAGCTGCCGGGGATGTAGTTCTTTTCGGTCTGTAGAGCGAGAATGTTGATTTCCAAAGCATCGGCGCCTGCCTGCTCCATCAGCACGGCAAAGTTGGTCCACTCCTGATCGCTGTAACAGTTGATGCTGGCTATAACGGGAATGGTGCAATGTTTTTTTGTTTCTTTCAGGAGGCTTATGTGCGCATCAAGCATGTGCGAACGGACGTAGGTGTTCAGATAATCGTCGGCTTCGGGTGAGCCATATCCATGAAGAGTTCCAGTCTGGGCATGGATTTGTTCTTCGAATACCGATTTCAGTACAACGGCTGCCGCACCAGCATTTTCCAGTTGTTTGATTTTGTCGGGGGTGTCGGTCAGTCCCGAACTGCTGATGATAACGGGGTTTTTCAGTTTCAGTCCCGCAAATGTGGTTTTCAGGTTTGCCATGGCTTTGTATAATTAGGTTAATGGATTGTTGGCAAGTTGTCAACTTAATAAACTCTTTCTCCGAATATTTTGGTGCCTACCCGCACCAGGGTTGTACCGTTTCGGAGAGCGATTTCATAATCGTGCGACATACCCATCGAGACTTCCTTAAAAGTCGGTTCTTCGGCGAAAAAAGCCTGTTTCCATTCATCGAACAAGTCTTTCAGGGTATGAAACTCGTGTGCTATCTGTTCCTCATCATCGGTGTTGGTCGCCATTCCCATCACACCGGCTATGCGGACGTGGTCCAGTTTTTTCCATTCACCTGCTTCCAGCATTTCCCGGCAAGCCTGGGGGGTGAATCCGTACTTGCTTTCTTCGCGTGCAATATGTATTTCGAGCAGACAGGGGATGACACGGTTATATTTTGCTGCCTGCTTGTCGATTTCCGCCAGCAGCTTATACGAGTCTACGGCTTGTATCAGGGCGATGTAAGGAGCGATATATTTCACCTTGTTGGTTTGCAGGTGCCCGATGAAATGCCATTCGATGTCATTGGGCAGTGTTTTCTGTTTTTCTGCCAGTTCTTGTTCCTTGCTTTCACCGAAGATGCGTTGCCCTGCTTCGTAGGCTTCGCGGATGGCTTCGGCGGGATGGAACTTGGATACCGCTACTAGCCGTACGCCGTCGGGCAGTTCGGCAAGCACGTTTCGTAAATTTGTCTGGATGTCCATAAATAGATACGTTTATTAGAGTTTGTACGTTTTTTAGTTTTTAAGCTGAAGTATGTCAAAACTGATAAACTTACAAACTCAAAAACTAAAAAACAGGACATTTATAGGTCGTTTTTATCTTTTGTCAGCATCGGGAAACTCTGGCTTCACGTCAGGCTCTGCCGAGTAAGGGTATACATCCATGATAGCAGTTTCGGCGATGGATGCGATGACGTAATCCGCCATAGTGCCTTTCATGCCTTCATCGAGTTTTTTCACGGCATCGCGCAGGTCGGCCGCTTGTACCAGCATGTTGGCGGATGTTTTCTTTTCCGCTCCGCTCTTTTCGTCAAGGGTGATAAAATAGAGCTTGCACTTGAACCAGCGGTCGGCGGCTTCTTCTTCAGAAGGGAAAAGTTCGCTGTAGTTTGCCCGCTTGATGTCGGCAACGGTAAATTCTCCACTGATGAACGGGGTTATTTCTTCGATGATGCGCGATTCGGCTTCTGTGAAGCTCAGCGCATCGACCAGATAGGGTTCTGTTACTTTCTTGTTCATGCCATTTTCTGCCACTTTCTCGTAGCGGATTTTGCATTCGAACCAATTATGCATCATAATTTATGTCTTTTTTCTGTTTTGAAGATGAATATATTTGTTTTCTTTTCGTGCAAAGGTACGCATAAATTTGATACGGTAATGCTTGGCGGGGTGTAAATTTATGGGTTGACGGAGTATCGGTTGGCAAGTTGACCAGGTTTTGGATAGCATTCAGAACCTTGTCAACCGATACCCTGTCGGCTGTGTTTAATCCCTCAGTTTACACCGGTTTTGTTGCATGAACTCCTGTATTATGTCGCAATAGTTCCCTTGAATGAGGATGTGGTGATTGCCCAGCGGATTTCTCAGGAAATACTCTACAGGCTTGCCCAGTTTTACCAGCAGTTGTGTGCGGCATAAAGAGATGATGTTGGTGTTTTCGGTCAGGTAGCCGGGCGACACATAATATTCGTCCAGACATTCGCTTCCACATTTGAATACGGTTACTTCTCCTTCGTGGAGGATGCCTTGTACAGCGATGCCCTTTTCAGTGTCGAAATGACTTCGGAGGATGAACCGTTCGGCCATTTTTGTACCGATGGTGTCGTGTGCCAACAATACTTCGTTCTTTCCAACATCGATGAACGATGGATTGGCGATGAAGCCCTGTTGTCCGGTCAGCACTTTCACCATCAGCAGAGTCATGATGGCTTGCAGGTCGCCTTCACTTCCGGCTGGTATGCCTTCATCATTCAAGAGTGCCACCGCCAGACAGCCCGTACTTTTTAAATCCTGATACATCGAGAAACTGGAAAGGGTCACGGCATCCAGCTGGTATTTTTCGCATACTTGCTTGGTAGCATAATACAGACGCATTTCCCGGAGCAGGTCTTCAGGGGTGGTGTCTTGGCAGGCTTGGGCTCTGTTGGCAAGTATCGAGGCTTCCACGCCTACTTCTTCATCGGTGATGCCGTAATAGAGCTTGTACACTTCTTCGGCCGGTATGTCAATAAAGTTTACTCCCCACCGGCGGTTGGTCAGCAGATAGTCGGCATGACTTGCCACTAGCCACGGGGCAGGTGTTCCTATCAGTCCGATGCGCTTTCCTTTCAGCTTGTGTTTGGCGGCAAAAGCCTGGTAATGAAACAATACTTGACGTACCATGTCGGATACTTTTCCGTAAATGATAGTCGCCCGCATGTCTTTTGTCCTTATCCAGGCTGCTATTTCGAGGGCTGCTGCCAGCGAATTGTTCTGTCCGTCGCTCAATATGGTGATGGGATAGGGGAATATGCTGAAGTTGCGGATTACGACATCTGCCACACATCCGTCGGCGATGAAAGGCATTTTGTAGGCTCCTGCCGGAATGTGGTCTACTTCGGTGTAGGGTACCAGATGGAGGGTGAAATGCTTCTCTAATGCCATGAAAAGTTCTTGATGGCACTTGTAAATTTGTTCCGCGCGGTAGTCTTCAGATGTGAATATGAGCAAATATAAATCCATAATCGTTAAGTTAAAACAGAAGAGATTATTAACGTGGACGAATATAGGGCTTTTTCCTGATAAGCGGGCAAACGGGCAAGGGCTTTTTATGTTTTTTGATAGAGTTTAGTGTCCTTTTATTCGAGGGCAGAAGTGAACTGCCTTTTTCTTTTTGAGGGGATACCTTTATCGTTTCAGTTGTCTTCATGGGCTGTAGCAACCAACTGAAATGCCTTATGAAGATATCTTCGTTTTGCACGCAGATAACTTCGTCTGGTGTAAGATTAATAATCTTCCGCTTGTAAGATTAATAATCTTGCAGCCTGAAGATTATTAATCTTACAGCGAATGATCCTTTATGTATAATGGGGCGGATACGTGTGTTCTTGTATTCAGTATTCAACCTCTTCCTGTCTAAAAAATAAAAAAACACGGTGTCTTTGTGTCTCTGTGTTCAAAAATAACTATCTTTGCGAGCACATTTAATAAAATTTGTATTTATGCCACATATATCCATCAGAGGAACAGAAATGCCCGAGTCGCCTATCCGGAAATTGGCGCCGTTGGCAGAAGCTGCGAAAGCGAGAGGAATCCACGTCTATCACCTGAACATTGGTCAGCCAGACCTTCCTACCCCGCGAGCGGCCCTTGATGCGATTCGCCATATCGACCGCACGGTGCTGGAGTATAGTCCGAGTCAGGGATATCGCAGCTATCGCGAGAAGCTGGTAGGCTATTACAAGAAATACGATATCCATTTGGATGCCGATGATATTATCGTCACCACAGGCGGGTCGGAAGCCGTATTGTTTGCTTTTCTGAGCTGTCTGAATCCGGGCGATGAAATCATTGTGCCCGAGCCGGCGTATGCCAATTACATGGCTTTTGCCATATCAGCAGGGGCGGTAATCCGTACGGTGACTACTACCATCGATGAAGGTTTTTCGTTGCCCAAGGTGGAGAAGTTCGAAGAGCTGATTAACGAACGGACGAAGGGTATTCTGATATGTAATCCCAATAATCCGACCGGTTATCTTTATACACGTCGCGAGATGAACCAAATTCGTGACCTGGTGAAGAAATACGACCTGTTTCTTTTTTCCGATGAAGTGTATCGCGAGTTTATCTATACCGGCTCTCCTTATATATCTGCCTGTCACCTGGAGGGGATTGAGCAGAACGTGGTACTGATAGACTCGGTATCGAAACGCTATTCGGAGTGTGGTATCCGTATCGGTGCGTTGATTACGAAGAATGAAGAAGTGCGTAAGGCGGTGATGAAGTTCTGCCAGGCACGCTTGAGTCCTCCGCTCATCGGGCAGATAGCAGCCGAGGCTTCGCTCGACGAACCTGAAGAATATGCACGGGAAACGTACGATGAATACGTGGAACGCCGAAAATGTCTGATAGACGGGTTGAACCGCATACCGGGCGTATATTCTCCTATCCCGATGGGGGCATTCTATACCGTAGCAAAGCTTCCGGTGGATGATAGCGAGAAATTCTGTGCATGGTGTCTGAGCGATTTCGATTACGAAGGCGAGACTGTGATGCTGGCTCCTGCTGCAGGGTTTTACACCACACCGGGGGCTGGAGTGAACGAGGTGCGTTTGGCATACGTCTTGAAGAAAGAAGACTTGCTCCGGGCGTTGTTTGTATTACGTAAGGCATTGGAGGCTTATCCCGGACGTGTAGACGACTAATCATGAACTGGAAGCTTTTCATAGCCCGCCGGATTTATCAGACCAAAGAAAAGGAAGGTGACCGGAATGTTTCGAAGCCTGCCGTACGCATTGCAATGGTGGGCATTGCCATCGGGCTTGCCGTGATGATTCTTTCGGTGGCAGTGGTTGTCGGCTTCAAGCATGAAGTGCGCGATAAGGTCATCGGGCTAGGGGCGGATATTCTGGTAACCAGTCTGGATGTAGTACAGTCGTATCAAGTCACTCCCGTGGTAGGTGACGATAGTCTGATATCGGCATTGGAAAAGATGCCGGGGGTAAAACATGTGCAGCGCTATGCCACCAAGCCGGGTATGATTATGACTTCCGATAATTTTCAGGGAATCGTATTGAAAGGTATCGGGCAAGAATATGACACGACGTTCCTCCACCGTCATTTGCAGGAAGGGCATATTCCCGCTTTTACCGATTCGGTTTCTTCCAATCAGGTGTTGGTTTCGAAAACGATAGCCGACCGTCTGGGGGTGAGAGTGGGAGACAAACTTTATACATATTATTTGGAAAACAATATTCGTGCCCGTCGGCTGAGCGTAGCTGGTATCTATCAGACTAATTTTTCTTCATACGACGACCTTTTCCTGCTGACCGACCTTCGCACGGTGGAGCGGCTGAACAATTGGGAGCCTGGGCAGGTGGGTGGCTTGGAAATACAGGTGACCGATTATGACTTGCTGGATGAAACAAACGGGTATATACTGTCTTCACTCGATAAGAAGACCGACAAGTATGGAGGTCGTTATTATGCACAAACCATTGAAGAGGTATATCCGCAAATTTTCGCATGGCTCGACCTGCTTGACATCAACGTATGGGTTATTCTGGTCTTGATGGTCGGTGTGGCGGGTTTCACAATGATTTCAGGGTTGCTTATCATTATTCTGGAACGTACCAACATGATTGGTGTGCTGAAGGCATTGGGTGCAGACAATACTGCTATCCGTAAGGTTTTCCTTTCGTTTGCCGTGTTCCTTATCCGGAAAGGGATGTTGTGGGGAAATGTCATTGCCCTGACCTGTTGTGCCGTGCAGTATTTTTTCCGTCCTGTCAGGCTCGACCCTGCGGTGTATTACATCGATGCCGTCCCTATAGAGTTGAATCTATGGATATGGTTGTTACTCAATGCCGGTACGCTGGTAGTATCGGTTCTGATGCTGGTGGGACCTTCTTACCTGATTAGCCGTATCCATCCGGCACGTTCCATCCGTTTCGAATAATATATATGGTGTACGGTAATTGTCTCATGGCATACAGATGACCCGGAAAGGCATAGAGAAACACAGAAGAGTAAATGAAAATCTGTGTCCGTATATGCCTTTCCGAGTCATTGGCCTGTTATGATGGTTGACATGTCTCCCAATCAATAAAGGTCTCTTGTTACGATGTCATCGCTCCAATGATGGTCCTTCGGGAAGGGTTGGCCGCTCCATGCTTTCTTGCTGGTCCAGTCTTGCGGAGCATCTGTCCAGAAGGCATCGCTTGCCGGAAGTCCCAGCGGAAGGAAGGCGAGCGAGGTCATATACAAGCTTCCGTTATTCGTGTACCAGTCGGCTACGTTAGGTTGGCGTCCGGTAAATCCGATGGTAAGGAATCCGCCTTCATTAAAGTTATCCCCATTGGCAAACATACGCTTCAGTACGGCAGTAAGTCCGCAACGCACTTGGGCTGGAGTGACACTGGCTGGTAATTCACGGTACCATGCCATCAGAGCCAAAGGTTGCATCGTAGCCATGCGGTAAGGGATAGAACGGCCGAAGACAGGGAAGGTTCCTTCGGGCGAGATAAACCGTTCCAGTACCAGGCTGTACTTTTGCGCACGTTTCAGTGCACGGCGGTAATACTTCGGATAGTCAAGGCGTGAATGCTTATTGGCGTCAATCAGTGCATCAAGGGTTTCGAGGTACATAGGGTGGAATACATAGCTGCTATAATAGTCGAAGGCAAATGAAGGTCCGTCGGCATACCAGCCGTCGCCTGTATACCATTCTTCTACCTTGCGGATGGCAGAATTGATGCGGTAGATATCAAAAGATGCACCGGCCTTGGCGAGGAAACTCTCGATAGTAGCTGAGAAGAGCAGCCAGTTGGTATAAGGCGGGTCGATACGCCGAAGCTGGGTAAACTCTTCGATGTAACGTTTCTTTGTGGTTTCATCAAGTGGCATCCAAAGCTGGTCGAAGGCACGGAGGAAACTTTCTGCCACGTATGCGGCATCCACTAGCGGCTGACCTTCGTTGCGCCATAAGAGATAGTCGGGCGAATCAGGGTCGACTGCATGAACGTAGCTCTGCAATGCCCATTCACGCAATTGCTTGCGCATGGCTCCTTCTTCGGTCTCATCATCGGGCAGGGCAAGCCATGGGGCAATGCCTGCCATCAGGCGTCCGAAACATTCCATATAAGTGACTCGCTTGTCGCGTCCGTCCCAGGTAGGACTGACTTCCACTTGCATGTTTTTCTGCAGTTCCTCTTTTGCCATGTTGCTTAATACAGGAGCTGCCATGTCATAAGCCAGCTTACACCAGTAAGCGCGGTCGGGCTGGCTTCCAGCTTCCAGATAGCGTACGTACTCGCATGCCGCCAGCAGGAAAGCTCCTACACCGAAATTGGCGGTAGACTTGGCATCGACCACCTGTCCGGGTATCGCCTTTTCACCAATGGGTTGCACGTAACCTACTGAACCGTCTTTTTGTAATGCGGTTTCTGATAGATACGTCCATGCCTTGCTAATGACAGGCATGTAGGTGGTTTCGTCCAGATAACCATGGTTTACTCCCCATAATAGTCCGTAGGTAAAGAAAGCTGTACCGCTGGTCTCAGGTCCGGGAGCATGTTCGGGGTCCATCATGCTGCGTGTCCAGTATCCTTCGGGTTGTTGGATTGCTGCTACCGCCTGTGCCATCTTTTGGTATTTTTCTATAAAGAACCTGCGGTGTGCATAGTCGGCGGGTAAGTCCTTTAACACTTTCGCCAGTCCGGCCAATACCCATCCGTCGCCCCGTGCCCAAAAGTCTTTTTTCCCGTTCAAGCTTTTATGTTTGGGATAGACGTATTTAGCATCGCGGTAATACAGGTTCTCTTCGGGGTCGAACATGATACTGTCTGAGTAGGTGATGTATTCGTACAGCTTGTCCAAGTACAGTGGGTTATGGGTCAGCTTGTAGAGTTTGGTCATGACGGGCATCACCATGTACAGTCCGTCGCTCCACCACCAGTAGTCATGCCGGGGGGTACTCATTTCATATTCCATTACCTCACGGGCGCGGCGTATCTTCCGGTCGTCTGGGTCGAGCTGGTATAGGTCGATGTAAGTTTGGAAACACACTTGCCAGTCACCGAAGAGCACATACTCATCAGTCTCGCCATACGAATATTTCCATGTGGAGCGGTTGTTGCTTTTTGCTCCTTTCCATTCATTATGTGTAGCCCATGCTTCGGAATAAGCTCGATAAGCAGGGTTTCCGGTCAGGTAATAAGCTTCCATATTGCCAGTATGGTAGGCGGCATTGTCCCAAAAGGCACGTACTTCGGGCGGATTTTCCGCTTGCCAGTGCTGATTCACTTTGTCGATAATTTGGCGCACCTTCTCTGCCTCAGAGGGCTTGGCGAAAGCGCAAGTAAGGGGTAAGAGGGCGAGTAGGCATGCCCTAGCCAACAGGTAAAGTTTTTTCATGGGTCTTATTATTTTTATGGTTAGTGTTTGATTGAGGTATCGGTTGACAAGAAGACAAGGTCTTAAATGCTTGCTTGAAGTTTTTTACACTCGTCTGCTTGTCAACTTGTAGCCTGCGTTCATTCCAATTCCAGTACATATACCGGTGTAGGAGCCTGGTCGACGGTTTTCTCTCCATCACCCTGGTAGGTGACCTGTACGAAGAGATGCAATTGTTTCCGGCTTTTCCAAAGCTCAGTGTCCAGGCTTGGTTCCCAGGCTTCTACCGGAAAGTCGGTCAGGTCTTTCACTTGCCAGTCATCTTGCTTCAAATCATCGGTGTATGCCATCGAGACTTTGCTTCCTCTTTCTGCATCACGGAAAATAAAGTAAGCCTTGTTTCCGTCTACTACAATGCGTGGGCGTGAAACCGGAATCATCTTGGTTCCTCCACCTTTCAGGGAAAAGGCCAGCTTGCGATGCATCACTTCACGCATGTTCCAGCGGGTACCGTCGTTCCATACCACTCGGTATTGCGGTACTTCCGAGGTGGCATCACGCCAATAAGTGACGATGTAAGGATGTCCTTCGGCATCGGTACACATGCTGGTCTGGTTTATCAGTTCACTGTTCTGAGGAATATGCCAGGCACATTCGGCATTTGATTCGCGGATGGGTAGGGTATATGCATCCCCTGTCGACTTGTACCAGGTTTTTCCTTTGTCGGGCGAATAGGCATAACACAGGTCGTGGTTGGTTTCTACCATCCAGGTTTCGCGCCATACCCACGAGAGGTGTATTGTGCCTTTCGTATCTACATAGAGTTGCCAGTAAGCATTACGCTTGCCTTCACCGTCAATCAGGACATCCTGTATCCGTTCCCACCGGCGTGTCGTCACGTCGTATAGGTTCATGATAAGATTGCCTCGTCCCGATGCTCCGGAGCGATAGACGAATATCAAGTTCCCGTCGGGCATACGGTAAAACTCCGGATAAGTCACGTCTTGTTCATCGGTACCCGTCATGGATTCCTTGTCACCTAGTTCCAGCGAGCCGGGTTTTATGCTTCGGCAATAATTGAGCGGATGCCCGTGATGGTCGAAGGCTACATGCAGGTATCCTTTTCCGTCCACCATCAGGCTGATGATGTTGTGTGCGTCTTCCACATTTCCCTTATATTGGGAACGGTGCAAAGTCCATTCGGTATCACCCAGTGTACGTTTGCCCAGCATCAGGTATCCGTCGGGGGCGTAATAGGCGATGTATTGCGTATTGCCTTGGGTCACCAGCGAATTGTTGCGAAACACCGTGGTGTTGACCGATGTATTGCTATATCCTTCGCCTACCCTCACCAACTGCTGGGCACAGATGGTGCTGGAGACGAAAAGAAGTATCCACAAAATGAATGTTTGCTGTTTCATGATTTCATTTACATTTACCATTATTTCTCGGTTCCCATCGGGATACGGATGACGTTCAGCGAGTATGCTGGCATTTGGTATGCGAATGCATTGTTTACCTTCAGTGTACTTTCTGTAGGTTTTGCCTGTTTGTCATCAGGCTTGCCTGAAAGCATGTACAAGGTTGCCGTTTTTCCATCAATACCTGCCGGAAGGTTTACTTGGGTATTCACCGCTACAGGCAAGAGGTTGACTAGCTTCACGATGATATCTCCTGTGCGGCTATCACGTACTACCGATGAGGCGATGCGTTTATTCACATCAGCGCGTGGATTATCTGTACGGTTTTCCGAAGGCAAGTAACTGTCGCCTGTATGTTGTCCGTAAAGCAGCTGGGTATAATAGCCCACCGTAGGCTTCACTTCTTGGTTGTTGAAGTAAATTAGGTCAGGGTTCCATTGGGTGTGTCCTTCCTTTGCCAGCAGCGGAGCGTATGATGACATCTGTACTACATCGCCGTTCCGTTCTACCGAAGTGAGGTAAAGCGCTTCGGCAAGTGCTGTCTCGATGTTGTTGGGACGTCCAGGTAAGTGCGCGGCATACTCTCCCAGATAGACTTTCGGTTTCGAGCGGTCGTAGCGGTCGTAAAAGTCCTGGTTGTTGATAAACCATCCTGGTGTGTTGTAGTAATGTTCGTCCACCATCGGCACGTTGAGGCGAGTGGCAAGTTCCCAGCCTTCCTCATAGTCAGATCCTTCGTAGAATGGTCCTACCGTACCGATGACGGTCACTTCGGGATATTGTTTCTTTACAGCTTCGTATATCATCGTAAAGCGTTCCTCGAATATGTCGGTTATCAGGTCTTCGTTGCCGATACCGATGTATTTCAGGTTGAACGGTTCGGGATGCCCGGCTTCGGCACGCATTTTTGCCCACTTGTTGGTTTGGGGATCACCGTTAGCATATTCAATCAGGTCAAGTATGTCTTGCACGTAGGCATCCATTTCTTCCATCGGGATACCTCCTTGCTGGCCTCCGCTCAAGAGCTTGCCCGGGATACATGCCGAGTTCTGGCAGGGTACGCCGGCAGCTACTACCGGAACGGGTTCGGCTCCCATATCCTCGCAGAACTGGAAATATTCGAAATAACCCAATCCGCGTGTCTGGTGATAACCCCATAAGTTGCGCAGAGGCTTGCGGGCTTCCAGCGGACCGATAGAACCTTTCCAGTCGTAAATGTTGGCAATACCGTTTCCATGAGCTACACATCCACCCGGAAAACGTACGAAACGTGGATGAAGGTCGGCTATAGCCTGTGCCAGGTCGGCACGAAGCCCGTTTGTATGCCCGTGGAACGTGTGCTGTGGGAAGAGCGAAATCATGTCCAGTTCATACGTACCGGCTTGCTGGGGTATCAGTGCCAGTGAGCCTGCATTGACATCTGCGTTCACCTTCAGCACTGCCTGTTGCTTCTTCCAGTTTGCCGAGGTGATTTTCACCGAAGTCCTTGCTACTTCTTTTCCGTCCTTATCCAGTAGCAGCACATGTGTTTTGCCTCCCTTTTTGCCTGCCGGTATCCGTCCGAACAAAGAGAAGTCGTATTTTTCACCTTTCTTTAATACAATGCCGTCGTAGCCTGTGTTTTTCAGCATTACTCCCGGCTGGTGTATGTCGAGTATGGCATAATGAGGATTGTTGGCGTGTATCGGTTCGGTACCGGCTTCTACTGTAAATTTTCCACCATCACCCTCCAGGGTCCAGGCATACGCTCCGTTCCATTCTTTCCGGTCGGCAGACGAATATTCGAAGTCCCGGTTCTGTATCAGTTCGGCATAAAGTCCTCCGTCGGCTCCATAGTTGATGTCCTCAAAAAATACACCTATTAATTTATCGCTGATGGGGCGTGCCTTGTCAGGATGTACATCTACTTGCAGGTTCACTTCTTTCAGTCCTGCAAAGCGTTCGGCATCTTGTACAGTCTGCTCACCTTCCATTCTTGCTTTATTGGCACGATAGCTTGCAAACCGAATCAGGTGATCTACTTCCGTCCAGGCGGCTTTCTGCACATATCCTTGTTGCAGGGTACCTTCTACCCATACACTTGCAGGTTGCTCATGGCCGGCAGGAGTAAATTCCGGTTTTATTTGTCTTTCGTTCCCTTTTAGGAAATACGTCTGGCGTTTCCAGTCGGTCAGGTCGGCAGATGCTGCATGTGCCAGTTCTTTTCCCTCTTCATTTAATTGCCATACGCAATGCCATTTGCCATCTGTTCCCCGCATGAGATGTGGGCGAATCATTCTTTTTTCCGAGCCCCATGCTCCATAGTCGCTTTTTACATAGCCATAACCGTCGCCCACGCTGTACCAGCGTTCAGTATCCCGACTCCACGCCAGTTTCAGTCCGCTACGTCCGGCATCAGAGGCTGTAGCATACGAGAAAATATAAACCGAGTCAAGCCGGTTTGCTACGTCTTGTGCATAAGACATATCCGGCAAAAAGCATAACGCTGCCCCTAAAGCAGCCCAGTGTTTCCATTTCATGTTACCAAAAGTTTAAATTGTTTGACAGGTCTTTTCCTGCGAAGATACGGTTATTCCGGCAGAATTCCTAAGAAGCTGTTTTGAATTTATCGTGTGATGATTTGGGATGAGTTTTTGAGGCATTTTCGCTTCTGTGATGAGGAAGATAGCGGGCTATCTGACGAAGAACAGGAGCGAAAAGGACCAAAAAATCGCCCAAAGCACACACGAAAACGAATACATCAAGCCAAGAAAAACTTTTTGGAGAAATTCAAAACAGCTTCTAAGTAAACAGGCAAAAACTTGTCATTTGCCAAATACGTCCAATGTCCACTCTTTGCGCCAGGGAATCGTAACCTTTCCGTCCTTGAATACAATTGGAAGCCATACATAGCGCGAGTTGCGCAGATCCGTTTTGTTCCACCGGTCGAACATCGCGATATAAGCATCTTTCTTGCCGGCTACTGGCATTACGAATGTACTTTGGGCATAAAATGTCTTTTCGGCGTCCGGTCCTGTACACGGATTACCGATGGTTTTCCATTCACCCATAATGGAGTCCGCTACGGCTATTTCCGCCACATTCGGATCCCAACCTGTACATCCCGATGTAATCAGATAATATTTTCCATCGTGCTTGAATACAGCCGGAGCCTCGCGCGACATGCCGATAAAGTTACGTGTAAAACGTCCCGAAGGTTTCAGATAATCATCGGTAAGGAGGCTGATATACATCGTTGCGTTGTTTTCCGAAGAATAAAACTGATAGGCACGTCCGTCATCGTCAACAAACACGGTCTGGTCGCGGCTCATCGCATCGTTGGGGCGGAAACTGCCTAAATAAGTAAATGTTCCCGTAGGCGAATCGGATACTGCTACACCGGCACTTGCCTTGCCATAGTCGGCACTGTCTACGTGCATCCACATCACAAACTTTCCCGTCTTTCGGTTATAGATAACCTTCGGGCGTTCCAATACCTTCGATGGATGCAGGTCGTGGTTAGGGTCATCTTTTACCGAAGGCAGTACGATACCCTCGAATTTCCAGTTCATCAGGTCTTTCGATGAATAACATCCCACTCCTGTCACATCCGTACGGTAGCATTCCCACGTAGCTCCTTCGGGCAAAATGGTCTTTCCTTTCTTGTATTCTCCATACCAATAGTATGTACCGTTGTGGTAAAGAATGCCTCCACCGTGTGCATTGATATAGTTTCCTTCCGTATCGTTCCATACTTCTCCAGGACGGAACTCTGTGTATTGTGCTTTACCCACCAGTGGGAAAGCCAGGAACAAGCTTATGATTCCAGCAATCAAAAATGTTTTTTTCATGGTCGTATGTTTTTTATAAAAAAATGTCACACAAAGATAGGTTTTCCCATTGAGAAAGTAAGGCAAAAAAATAAGCAAAAAAGATGGAAAAATCTGCAATCTGTATTTTTTGCCCCTGAATGTTCCATTAGAATGCGCAAATACATGGCGTGAGAATATCCGTAGGTGTAAACAGTCTCCAGGAAATGCTTCTTGGTAATTCCTGATTAGTCTGATTGCGTATATTCAGAAACAGTTTCGAATTTATTGTCCAAAGCGCATACGAAAACGAACACACCAATCCAGGAAAAACTTTTTGTAGAAATTAAAAGCAGTTTCTAAAATATTCTCACTATTTTTGTGCTATACCAATAAGCATACGATATGAAATACCCGATAGGCATCCAGAGCTTTGCACAGATAAGAGAGGACCACTACACGTATGTAGACAAAACCGCCCTGATATACCAGCTGGTATCAACAGGGAAGATTTAT